>NZ_JBXYJF010000032.1:0-35555 GCF_057396245.1 Psychrobacter sp. CX16 | reverse complement strand
TTTTTTCATCAGCCAGTTGTCGCTCAAGTCTTTTTATGATTTGGGCTGGGGTTTCTTTGTGTGGCATTCTTAGGCTCTTTGGCGGTGTATTCCAGTCTAATGTACCATGTTTCCTAAGCCAAGTTAGGACGGTACTACGTCCTTGTATGCCATAGTGCTTTTGGGCTTGTTTGTAGGTCATGTCGCCTTTTTCTACTTGCCCTACCACAGCTAATTTAAAGCCGAGTGTGTAATCTTTCTGTGTTCGTTTAATCCTTGATCTTTCTGCTTTGTCCATTTATAAGCTTCCTTTTCGTAAACTTATTTTAGGACGGGACAAAATGTTAAAAAAAAGCCCTGCTCGATTTGAGCGGGGCTTTTTTAGTATTTAGTTATTTAGCATTCAATATTTTGAATAGCTCTCAACTTTAAAACTAGCCTAAGAAAGCGTTATACATCCAAACAAGCTTCTCTTGTTCTTGTACATAGTCATCGACTAAATCCGCAGTACCTTGGTCTTCCGCTTCTTCAGCAGATGCAGAGACTTGGCGCTGCTCTTCAATAAGCTCTTGTAAGCCGGCAACGACACCGCGTACACAGTCATTACCATTGAATACGCCTTTGTCTTCTTTGATGGTACTGTTTTGAGCAAAGTCGCTATAGGCGTGAAGTGGGGTACCACCTAAAGTTAAGACACGTTCAGCAATCTCATCAATTTGAACTTGCAGGCTGGTGTACAACTCTTCAAACTTTTCATGTAGTGAGAAGAAGTGTTCTCCTTTAACGTTCCAGTGGTAGCCACGTACATTAATATAGAAGATATGATAGCTTGATAACAGTGCGTTTAATTTCTCAATCACTGATGACATATCTTTTTTTTCTAGACCGATTTGATTAGTAGTCATAATTATTATCCTCTTATTTTAAATTTATGCAGTAGCGGTAGATACGCTAAAGGTCCTACCGGCTTTGCCTTTCAACATTGATTATAATAGCAAAACACTATTAATTAGTTAAATAAATTATATCTAATACATCGATAGGTTTTACAAATCAATTGATGGTTTGATGATTTGTTTTATAAACATAGAAGATATTTGAGTAACAGTAGTAAGTTAATTTTTATTCACTGCTTTATAATTTACTGTTAATCATAACCAATTTTGTGATAGTAATTAAGCCATAATTACAAATAGATATGTAAAGAATACCCAACAAAACCTTTCTATACCATTAATAAGACTTTAGTAGTAGAGTAGGGTTTTATATAACCCTATAAAACGATAAAAGCCACTCAGGGAGCAGCTTTTATTAGGTGTATTATGTATTAGCTAGCATTGGTTAAATTCGGTCTATGGTTTACCCAAAGTCTCAACTTGCAAACCGCGAATAGGAACCACTTCTTGTAGGTGAGTGCGAATTGTATCGATAGGGAACTTATTGGCCTTTAAGCGCTTAGGAATAATCTGACTGCCTTGCTGACCCTGCATCTCAAATAACATAAAGATATAGTCATCTGTCTCATCCCAGCTCTTAACTGCTGTCCAAGGAATCACTGCTTGTTGCGTATTCGATGCACGCATCTGCATACCGCGCATGGATTTAGACATATTATTTTGGAGACCTGCATTGGGTGCTGGCATGGCCATAATAAGCCCGTGCTTTTGAACGCCCAATTTTAATTGACGCATCTCATCGGGCATTTCTTGCTCAGCCATCTGTTTTTCAAACTCTTTTTTGACATACCATTTCATACCAAGGGTACGCACCAGTAAATAGATAGCCACCAATATAAGCATCAGCCAAAAGATAATCGTCGAGTAGCCATTAACAAAAATAAGGCCGGCAACAGCGATAACGACGAATATCGCCATGATAATCCACTCTTTCATCTTAATGCTGCGAAGACCAAAAGAGGGCGTGGTCTGCTCAAATAACTCAAACTGCGCTTGATGAAATTCTTCTTCAGTCAGATTAATAGCAACGGGTTGAAGGGTGTAGGGGTAAAGAGCCATATAATTACTCGAATAGGATGTTAAATAGGGCGAATGGTAACGAAAATAAGATGACATCACTTAAGGCGGCGCCTAAATCAGTCTGTCATTTGCGTAGGGGTATCTTACCGAAAAGCGCCGCTAATTGAAACTTTTAACCGTAGGTTGTGGTTGAAAAAATAACAAAGCAAGGAGAGAGGGTTTGGATGCACTGGTAAGGGCGACTAAATAGAATGATAAAAAATAAGCCATTTACTGGCTAATGAGTACAATTTTATTACTAAAATGAAGACTTATGCGTCTTTTAACATGGTCAAAAATGCTCGGTCTTGGTATGATAGCACCTATTATTACTATTGGTATTATCGTTATTCATAAGCCCCATATTCATAAGTCATATTATTAAAAAGGTGTTGCATGATTGATCCTAAGTTATTACGCCAAGATTTAACCGAGCTGAAACAGAAGCTTGCGAGCCGTGGTTATGAGCTAGATATAGAGTTTTGGCAACAAATGGAGTCGCAGCGCAAATCCCTACAAGTAAAGACTGAAGATCTGCAAGCCAAGCGTAATGCGGGTGCTAAGCAGGTGGGTGTATTAAAGAAAAATGGCGAAGATGCCAGTGGACTGCTTGCCGAGATGCAAACCATCAGCACTGATATGAAGCAAGCTGAAGAAGAATTAAAAGAACTGCAAGACAAAATCAACCAAGCAGCACTACAGATTCCAAATATTCCAGCCGACGATGTGCCTGTTGGTGAATCTGAAGACGACAATGTTGAGGTACGCAAGTGGGGCACGCCGCGTCAATTTGATTTTGAAATCAAAGATCATACCGATATTGGCGAAAATCTGCATATGTTAGATTTCGCTGCTGCGGCTAAGTTAACCGGTAGCCGTTTTAACGTGTTAACCGGTCAGCTTGCACAGTTACATCGTGCATTGATTCAATTTATGCTAAACACCCATACTGCTAAATATGGCTATACCGAAACTTATGTACCTTATATTGTTAATTCAGATAGCCTACAAGGTACAGGACAGCTGCCTAAGTTTGAAGAAGATCTATTCAAATTGACTAACCATACTAATAATGACGATATGGGCTTTTACTTAATCCCAACTGCCGAAGTGCCGATGACTAACTTGGTGCGTGGTGAGCGTTTGGATGCCAAAGAGCTTCCTCTTAAATTTACGGCCCACACCCCTTGCTTTAGAAGTGAGGCAGGCTCGCATGGCCGTGACACGCGTGGTCTTATTCGCCAACATCAGTTCGAAAAAGTAGAAATGGTAAACATTGCGACGCCTGAACAGTCCGATGAACTGCTTGAGCAAATGACCGGCCAAGCAGAGTATATTTTGCAGCAATTAGACTTGCCATATCGTGTGGTAAAACTATGTACTGGTGATATGGGCTTTAGTGCCAAACGTACTTATGACATCGAAGTGTGGTTACCAAGTCAAGACACATACCGTGAAATCTCAAGTTGCTCAAACTGTGGCGACTTCCAAGCCCGCCGTATGGGTACCCGTGTTAAAGATGGCAAAAAGACCGAACTTGCGCATACTCTAAATGGTTCTGGTCTTGCAGTTGGCCGTACTTTACTTGCCGTGATGGAAAACCATCAAAATGCCGATGGTAGCATCACAATTCCAGAAGTATTGCGTCCGTATATGGGCGGTGCTGAGACTATTTCAGCCTAATTTTATTAGTTTAGCCCTTAATACGCATTAATTTTAAACCTATAACGATTTACTTTAAGCATCCTGCCATTGTAAGAGTGACAGGATGTGGCGTTTTTATAAAAATCGCTGTTCATTCAAACCACCTCTATTAACCTTTCGTTTTAACAGACCACCAAAACCTAGGATTTTATATGTCGACACCTATATCTGAACGCAAACTAGCCAACGCCATTCGTGTTCTTTCTTTTGATGCGGTTCAACGAGCCAATTCAGGGCACCCAGGCGCGCCAATGGGTATGGCTGATATTGCTGAGGTATTATGGCGCAAATTTTTAAAGCATAACCCAGCTGATCCTAGCTGGCCAAACCGTGACCGCTTTGTATTATCAAATGGTCATGGGTCGATGCTGATCTATTCTTTACTACATTTGACTGGCTACGACGTTAGTATTGATGATTTAAAGAACTTCCGTCAATTGCATTCAAAAACGCCAGGTCACCCAGAGTATGGCTACACGCCAGGTGTTGAAACCACAACGGGTCCACTAGGGCAAGGTATCGCAAACGCGGTCGGTTTTGCGATTGCTGAGAAGACATTGGCGGCGCAGTTCAACCGCGAAGGCCATAATATTATTGACCACAACACCTATGCATTCTTAGGCGACGGCTGCTTAATGGAAGGCATTAGCCATGAAGTAGCATCCCTTGCTGGTACCTTAGGTCTAGGCAAATTGGTCTTCTATTATGACGATAATGGTATCTCTATCGATGGTGAAGTTGACGGCTGGTTCACAGACGACACTCAAAAACGTTTTGAAAGCTATGGCTGGCAAGTAATTAAGGTCGACGGTCATGACACCGATGCCATTACCAAAGCCACAGAAGAGGCGCTAGCTGAAACAACCAAGCCAAGTTTAATTATCTGTAAAACCATCATTGGTGTGGGTAGCCCGAATAAACAGGGCAAGGCATCAAGCCACGGTGCACCGCTAGGTGATGATGAAATCGTCCTAACGCGTGACGAGCTGGCATGGAAACATGCGCCATTTGAACTCGCTGATGACATTTATGAGGCGTGGGATGGTAAAGCCAAAGGCGATATGCAGCAAAAGAACTGGGAAGCAGATTTCGAAGCTTACAAAAAAGCATACCCAGAGCTTGCAGCCGAACTTGAGCGCCGCTTAAGTGGTGAGCTACCTGCAGACTTTGAGCAAAAGGCTCAAGAGTACGTTCAGCAGTGTCAAGAAAAAGGCGAGGATGTGGCAAGCCGTAAAGCGAGCTTTAATGCCATCAATACTTTCCAGCCATTATTGCCAGAGCTGATGGGCGGCTCTGCAGACTTAGCCGGTTCTAACCTAACGCTATTTAAAGACGCTAAAGGTATCCAGACGGATGCCGATGGTAACTATATCTATTACGGTGTTCGTGAATTTGGTATGACGGCGATTGCCAACGGTATTGCCCTTCATGGCGGCTTTATCCCATACGTGGCAACCTTCTTGATGTTTATGGAGTATGCACGCAACGCCGTTCGCATGGGTGCATTAATGAAGCAGCGTGTGATTCATGTTTATACCCATGACTCTATTGGTCTTGGTGAAGATGGCCCAACCCATCAGCCGGTTGAGCAGTTAACCAGCTTACGCACCACGCCAAACCTACACACATGGCGTCCTTGTGATACCACAGAATCAGCAACGGCATGGGCAGAAGCATTAAAAGCTGCCAGCACCCCATCTGCGCTTATCTTTAGCCGCCAAGGTCTGCCGCATCAAGCACGTGACAGCGAACAAGTGGCAAACATTGCTAAAGGTGGTTATGTATTGGCCAAAGAGCAATCTGAGCTACAAGCGATTATTATCGCTACTGGCTCTGAAGTTGGCTTAGCGATGGACGCTTATAATACTTTAAGCGAGCAGCGCGTTGGCGTTCGCGTCGTGTCTATGCCATGTGCTGAATTATTCACTGCACAAAATGACAGCTACCGTGAATCGGTATTACCGGCCAATATCCGTGCCCGTGTTGCGGTAGAAGCGGCACATGTGGATTACTGGTTCAAGTTTGTTGGTCTAGACGGCAAAGTTATCGGTATGACCACTTATGGTGAATCTGCTCCTGCAAGCGATTTATACAAAGAGTTCGGCATCACTTCTGAAGCGGTGGTAGAGGCAGTTAATAGCCTAGTCTAAAGGTTAGCTGAACGAACGATTTTACTTCAGCTCTACTAAGTCAAAAAAAGAGTTGCCAGATTATCTCGCAGCTCTTTTTTTGGTCGTCATTTCAGTTGTGAGTTATCCTAAATATTGTATTAATATGATGGATTCCTAAACATATCTAATGAGCAACTCAGCAAAGTCCAGATATTAAATAGCACATATTTTATGAGGAGACAAACGTTTGACTGATCCCTTAGAAGGTCTGCAAAGACCGATGCTAGACGAGGACCCTTCCGAATCGGAGATGCCTACCGGTGCACAGTTGCGCAGTTCATTATGGAAGTTTATTATATTTTCTGCCATTGGTTTGCTGCTGTTTATCGTTCCCTTTGAATGGGACGGTAAAGTTACCATTTTATTAGGGGTATTGACCGACACGCTGCAAGCGGCGTTGAGTGATTACCTAGCCTATGTGGCATTAGCGATTGTGACACTCTCCTTTATCGGTAGTTTATTTGTCACCCTATTCAAGCCTAATTTATCCAAGCATCCCGTTATAGAGCAGCTGTTTGACATCACTTGGCCGTGGCTTATCTGTCGCTTTTTGGGTGTGCTATTTATATGGATGATTTATCTACAAATAGGCCCTGAGTTTATTATTAATCGTAATACTGGCGGGGTTATATTTGAAGACTTAATCCCGATTTTGCTGCCGCTGTTCTTTGTTGCCATTTTAGTACTGCCGTTTTTAACCGACTTTGGGTTAATGGAATACTTAGGCACCTTGTCGCGTAAAGTCTTTATTAAGCTGTTTAAACTGCCCGGTCGTTCTGCGGTTGATGCCATGTCCTCTTGGTTTGGCGCATCGTCTATCGGTCTATTAGTGACCATACAGCAGTATGATAAAGGCTTTTATAATCAGCGTGAAGCGGCGATTATCTCGACCAGCTTTTCGGTGACCTCGATTGCATTTACCTATGTTATTGCTAAGACCATTGGCGTAGAAGGGCAGTTTGTATTCTTCTATATCGCTATCGCCATTACTGGCTTTGTGGCGGCTATCGTTATGCCAAGACTACCACCGTTATCGCTAAAGCCGGAGACGTATCATACTGGTGAGGGTCGATTAAACGAGCATGTGCCTAAACATGCCAGTACTCACGAATGGGCGGTATCCCGAGCAGTCACCCGAGCATATAACATGCCAAGTTTACTGCGCCTGTTTAGATCGAGTCTTATTAAACTGTGTGATATTTATTTGGGTTTAATTCCGCTGATTTTCGCTATTGGTACCATTGGTCTGGGGCTATCAGAATACACTTCGGTATTTAATTGGCTTGGTGCGCCTCTAGTGCCCGTACTCAATCTTTTGCAGATACCAGAAGCGGCGCAAGCAGCACCGGCAATGGTGATGGGCTTTGCTGATATGTACTTGCCAGCATTGGTGGGCAAGAGCATTGATAGTGAATTGACTCGCTTTGTTGTGGGCGCGGTGTCTATTACCCAAATTATTTATATGTCTGAAATTGGCGCTTTGATTTTAAAGTCGAATATTAAGCTCAATGTGTTAGAGCTGTTTATCATTTTTATGATTCGTACTTTGATTAGTTTGGTAATTATTTCAGCCATTGCACATATGGTTTATTAGTCTATTAACCGCTCAAAGCTATTAGAAAGAACCCATTAAAAAGTCCGCTATGGCATTCATAGCGGACTTTTTTATTTTTGTTATCAAACAACGCTTAGCGTTTCTTGCTTTTACCTTGTACTGCTTTAAAGCGGCCATCGGTTTTATTGATAACAAAAACACGGCCACGACGGCGTACCACTTGGCAATCAGGATGACGATTTTTGGCAGACTTTAATGAGCTTAATACTTGCATAGCAGACTCCTTTTCTAAATGAAATGTTATAATATAACATTTTAATAATTAGTTAAAGAGCACACGATATTTTATTTTAATTTAAATCGATTTTGGTGCACAAAAAAACCGCTGTCAGTTTGCTGAGCAGCGGGTTTTTATGGATTTTATTTTTATTAAGCTATTGGTGCTAATTAATATAGCCTAAGCAATTAAAATGAATGAGATCTTTATTTATCAGGAATCAGCTCGCCTGAAACATTAATAGGAATAATATTACCAATCATATTCGGAAAGGCAGTTGAGCCGTAGTCCTGACGATTAATCTTACCTGTTGCGGTAAATTTTAGTGACGGTGTTCTAGATTTAGTCTCGTTTAAAGTCACCTTGACGGTTAATGGCTTGGTAATGCCCAATGCGGTAAAGTCACCAGTGACGTAGCCTTCGCGCGGCGTAATTAGCTTGATGCTTTTTGAGACAAACTTCATGGTGGGGTACTGTTTGGTATTTAACAGCTCTTTACGGCGTAAAAACAAATCACGCGGTTTGAGGTCGGTATCGATACTTTCTGTCTTTACTGTGAAGCGAACGGTGGTCTTCTCTGGAGACTTCTCGTCATAATAAATAATACCATTGATATCATGGAATTTACCATGGACGGTGAATTTTTTGAGATAAGGCACAGAGAAATTAACCTGCGTCTTAGGCATATTTAATTGCCACTGGTTTGGCGTTGCCGCTACTGCCGACATACCTAAGCTCGGTAGTGTTATCGCTAGACAGGCAAAAGTGGTCTTGAGGGTAGAGGAGAGGGTCATGTTCATTCTAACGGTCCATACAAATTATAAATCAGTAAAGCCTTGTAAATCACACAATAATTTTCTATACAATAGGCTTACTTGGCCACAGATTATAGGCATTAACGCTGTATAAAGCTATAGAAAGGATGTTAAGAGGTCGCTAATCGGGTGTGAGCGGTTATTTTTATCTGGCTTGACTGTCGTTATTTATAAGAATTAAAAAACGCACCCTAAACTATTTAGAGTGCATTTTATCCATTAATTATCAACTGGTTTATTCAAATAGAGCTTATTTAAATGATTATTGCCATTAGTCTTTCTTTAGTTCATCAAATAACCATTCACGCGCTTTATAAATACGGCGTAGACCTAAGAATAAACTAAAGCACATCACCAATAATACCAGTGTAAACGGTAGGCCGGTACTTACGGCACCCGATTGTAGTGAGGTCAATGCTTCTGCACCGCCGCCATACAATAGGGCAATGGCAATAAAGCCTTGTGCTAGTGCCCAGAATACACGCTGTAGAACCGGCGCTTCAAGCTTACCGCCTGCAGTGATGGTATCAATCACTAGCGAGCCTGAGTCTGATGAGGTGATAAAGAACACCAGTACCAATACAATCGCAATGATTGAGGTGATCATACCCACGATATAGCTGCCTTCAACAAATTCACCCACTTGGTTTTGATACTGATCCAAACCAGTTCGACCAAATACGGTCATCCAAATAATGGTCACGATAGTAGGCACTACCATAACGGCGGTTAAAAATTCACGCACGGTACGACCTTTTGAGATACGGGCAATAAACATACCCACAAATGGCGACCAACTAATCCACCACGCCCAGTAGAATAATGTCCAGCCATGATAAAAATCGGTATCGGTACGATTAACTGGGTTAGATAAAGGCAGGATGTGAGTGGCATAATCTGCCGCTGTTACAAACATTTGACCGACTAATTGTAGTGGATTTGAGACCAAAAATACGAACAGCATTAATAAGAATGCCAGTCCCATATTAAAGTTTGATAGGACTTTGACCCCGCCATCAAGACCACGAACGACAGAAATGGTCGCTAACAGACTGACCACACCGATGATAATCATTTCTGCGACGTTCACGCCCATATCGACGCCAAACAGATATTTGAGACCACCGGCTGCTTGCTGTGCGCCCAAACCCAAAGAAGTCGCTAGACCAAAGATAGTGGCCAAAACTGCCAAGATATCAATGATATGACCGGGTAGCCCCCATGTTTTTTCTTTAAAAAGAGGGTAGAACACAGAGCGTAAGGTCAATGGGAAACGGAAGTTAAATGCAAATAGCGCAAGTGATAATCCAACGGTGGCATAAATGGCCCAAGGGTGTAAACCCCAGTGGTACATGGTTGCACCCATGGCTGCGCTAAACGCTTCTGGTGTATCGGCCTCGACACCAAGCGGTGTGCCAAACCAGCCGCTAGCATATGCTAACGGTTCAGCGACCGACCAGAACATTAAGCCAATACCCATACCAGCGGCAAATAGCATAGACAACCAAGACAAGCGAGAAAAGTCAGGTGTCGCCTTGATACCGCCAATACGAATACTGCCATAAGGCGAGAGGATGAGAGCCAAACAAAATAAAACAAACACGTTACTGGCACTGACAATTAGCCAGTCAAAAGTGTTAACGACCCATTCTTTAGCGCCGTTTAACCATGAGTTGGCTAACTCCGGCATGGCTAGAGTAAATATCACAAAGCCAACAACCAATAAGGCGGCAATACCGAAAACAGGGTTATGCACATCCATACCCATAAATTCGACGTTATTTTCACCGACTTCGTGATCGGTGGTATATAAGCGCTACGAAATCGCTCTAGCAAGGGCTTAGGAATTTTTTCAGGTTGTATACTCATAATATTGTCCTATGTAAAGTTGATAAAATTCGAGCAACATGAAGTTGCTGATATTTACTACCTTTATCAATATTAGAGTAGCTTTAAATCATAAAAATTAAGGTGTAACACTTGCTTTGGTATCGGTTACACCAAAAGCTAATTTTGAGTTTGATAAAGATGCTTAAAACGTTGCGATAGAACTAGAACAAGACAAACCGCTATAAAAAAGCGCCAAAGGTGGCGCTAAAATTGATTATAAGAACTGGGGGAGGTCAATAAAAATAAGCGGTTTTACCGATTATAAATATCTAGTAAATAAAGAAGCACAATTTACTAGCAAAAAATAGCCCTGCTATCCTAACAAATCAATATGCTAAGTCAAATTATGATACAAAGGGATATAAAAAAGTAACATTCATAGGTTTAGAAAATATTATTAATTATTGAAGTGTAAATTCTTAATTCTTAACATAGGGTAATCACCTCAAAACAATAACACCAAAAAGTGGAAACTAAATGCTAAAGTACTAGCAGGAGATTTCGACACGAAAAAATCAAGATTTACCGAGACTCAGATTGTTAGCATACTTATAAAAAACCTGTATCTACCTTACTATTTGTTGCCGGTTTATCTGTTTTTGCACATGCTGATAGCACACTTGAGGACCAGTTATTAAAAAAATTAACCCTAAAACTAGGTGATATGACTTTCTAAAAACTTAGCACCTATGATGCTACAGCGAGACAAAAAGGACTTAGTATAAATAATATGAATAGTAAATCTATACTAAAAACCTTTGGGTTAATAAAACCCAATAAGCAGCGCCGATGGGAATGTTAGTGTCATCAAAATCATAATTTGGATTATGGATAGAGCAAGCGCCGGGTCCCCCTGTGGATTCATCCCCATTACCAATAAATAAATAACATCCTGGTACTTCTTGTAGGAAAAAGGCAAAATCTTCACTGGTCGTCAACGGTTTTATATCAGTAAGTGTGTTATCTTCCCCAATTAACTCCTGGGCTACTTTATAAGCAAACTGAGTCTGTTCAGCGTCATTCATTAGCACAGGATAATGAGTGATAAAGTCAAAACTAGCGGTCACACCATAAGCCGCTGCTTGATGATTTACCATCTCTTGTATACGGTCTAACAATGTTTCGTGAGAGTCAGGGTCTAAGCTTCGAACATTTAGTTTTAATACGGCAGTATCTGGGATGACATTATCGGTATGACCAGAATTAAACGCCCCAACCGTGATCACTCCCGTTTTTAACGGGTCAATATTACGAGAAACAATAGTCTGCAAGCCCATAATAATTGCCGCGCCTGCCACCACAGGATCACTTGCCAAATGAGGCATTGCACCATGGCCACCTTTGCCATGCAATGTCACATCGATACGGTCTCCAGATGCCATCAATGCTTGTTCATTAAAACAAAGCTGTCCTGGCTTATAGCCTGGCATATTATGTATGCCAAATATTGCATCGCAGGGAAACTGTTCAAACAACCCTTCATCTATCATGCGCCTTGCCCCTGCAAGTCCTTCTTCAGCAGGTTGAAATATTAAATTAAGCGTGCCATTAAAGTCTGCGTTTAATGCTAAATACTCGGCTGCTGCCAATAGCATGGCGGTATGTCCATCGTGACCGCAAGCGTGCATTTTTCCTTCATGTTTGCTAGCGTATGGTAAATCCGTCAGCTCAGATAAAGGTAAGGCATCCATATCGGCTCTCAACCCTAAGGTTCGGCTACCGTTGCCTTTTTTAATTTGACCGACCACGCCTGTACCGCCTAAACCTCGAGTAACCGTATAACCCCAAGCTTCAAGATTTTTTGCCACTAAATCACTGGTACGAAATTCTTCATAGCCGAGTTCAGGATGTTGGTGAATATCATGACGGATTTTGACAAACTTATCTGCCGTTTGTTCCAATTCTACTAGCAAGGGGTGCTGGTTCATATGAACTCTCCACGTAATATATATAGTCAATGAACTACTAAACGGTTACGGCGTTAACCTCGTTAAGCCTACTCCAGTAGTACTTGCACTCGGTTGCCTTGTAACCATTTTAGACTTCTTTGACTATAGTGCATATTTTAAAAGCTTCGTTTATTTATAGCTTAGAGATTTAATGGGTTAGTTATTTTGGTTTACTTATTTTAAAGCCTTATCGCCAGTTTCTTCCATAAACCAAACCGCAATAATTGATAATAAAACGATAAACATCATATACCAAGCTGGAGCAACAGGGTTACCTGTCGATTCAATAAGCCAAGCTATAGCGGGCTGGGTTGTGCTACCAAATATAATAGCCACTCCTGCATAAGCAACAGAAAGTCCAGTAGCGCGAATTTTTCTATCAAATAATTCAGGAACCGCTACCAAACAAGCGCCGCCACTTAATGCCGTGAATCCAGTCAGAACAAAGGTAGTTATCATCAGGGATGACAATCCAATATTATTCACCAAGTAATTAAAGAGGGGCAAGGATATAAGGACTAATACAACCCGTGGCCAAAACATTAGATTTTTTCTGCCAAATTTATCGCTAAGCCAACCTCCTAATACAGCAAACATTAAAATGGCGATACCAGAAACCAGTGTGGCTGACATAGAAATGGCAGGACTAAGCTTTAAGGTGGTTGTCGCATAAGTATTCATATAGATAGAGACATACAGGGGTACTGTGATACCAGCAATTGCCCAAAACGTTATAAAAATCTTACGCCAGAATTCACCCGTCTTAACAATCGAAGGAACGTAGGATTTTTTGATCTTTGTTGAGTCAGTTTTATGAGTAGACGTATGAACATTAGTAGACGAATTGAGGGTATTAGTAGGCGAAGGCATGGTATTTACATCATTTTCATGTAAAGTCTCAGCCATATTATTACGTAAATATAAGGCAATCGGAATCAGTAAAAGTGTCAAGAAAAAAGGTACTCGCCAACCCCAAGCAAACATATCTTCAGTACTTAAAGATAATATCATTATTATCCCAAAACCACCTGCCATAATGGCTGCAAAACCCTGACAAGCCAGTTGCCAGCTTCCAAACAACCCACGTTTATGTGAGGGTGCGCTTTCGATTAAAAAGGCCGAGGAGGGGCCAACTTCACCCCCTAACCCAAATCCCTGTAATAAACGACACGTTAAGACAATAATAGGGGCAGCAATGCCAATACTGGCATAAGAAGGTGTCAAAGCCAATCCTATAGTACCCACAGTGATAAAAAGAATGGTGAGTAACAGGGCGATTTTACGCCCTTTACGGTCAGCCACGATACCTAAGATAATACTGCCAAGTGGGCGAGTGATAAAACCAATACCAAATACTGCCAAAGACAGCAATAAGCTAATGAAGGGATCGTCAGAGGGGAAAAAAGCTTTACCGATATAAACCGCAAAAAACGCATAGAGTACAAAATCATAAAACTCTAAAGCACTGCCGATCACGGCCGCAGTAACGATTTTTTTTGAATTAGGGCGATCAGGTAAACGGCTAGATACAATGGTTGACATAATCTATTCCTTAAAAATAAAAACTTCCTGTAAGAAGGAGTGAAACTAGCAATACCAAATTCTGTAGACTATGTGTTATTACTAGTTTATTTTCACCCACAATTTAATGTCATGCATTCACCAATGTATAAACCTCACTTTAGTCAAAATCTTTGATCTTTATATGTTCTTTAAAGACGCCGATTTTTATAACAAACCCTCTAAATAGAGCGGGCAAATAACGATTGGCGATGGTATTGCATTAAGTCACCGCAGCACGAACCTTAAATTTCTCATTTCTCCATTCTTCGTTTTGCATGACCTGCTTAAGTTCTTGTACCGCCGTCCAAATATCTTCGTAACTTAGGTATAAAGGAGTAATACCGAATCTTAGGACTTCAGGTTCACGATAATCCCCAATGACACCACGGGCAATAAGTGCTTGAATAATGGCATAGCCCTCTTTATGCGCAAAACTAACATGACTACCACGGAAATGGTGGTCTTTAGGGGTAATCAATTCTAAGCCAAATTCGCCACATTCTTGCGCGACTAAATCCATAAATAAATCGGTTAATTTAAGCGACTTTTTACGCAGCTCCTGCATATTGGTAGCCAAGAAAATATCCAAGCCGCATTCAATCAAGCTCATAGACACAATACTTTGAGTGCCACATAAAAAGCGCCGTATCCCTTCTGCGGGCTCATAACTATCTTCCATCGCAAAGGGTTGCTTATGACTCCACCAACCAGAAAGCGGTTGCCAAAATTTATTTTGATGCTTTGCATTTACCCAAGCAAACGCAGGGGAGCCGGGACCACCATTTAGATATTTATAAGTACAGCCAATAGCAAAGTCGCTATTTGTCTTATTCAAGTCTATTGGCACCGCCCCAATAGAATGAGATAAATCCCAAATTACCATCGACCCATGCTTATGGATGAGCTGATTGCATTGTTCCATATCGTATAGATAACCGTTTCGGTAATTTACTTGAGACAACACCGTCACTGCTACTTTATGGTTCGTTAATACCTTTTCTAAATCGTCAGGATCCTCAAGCAGTACTATCTCATAACCTTGATTAAAATAGTCGATAAACCCTTGTACGATATAAAGATCGGTTGGGAATACATCTCTTTCAACAATAATAGCTTTATGATCAGGAGCGACTTCGGCTTGGTTTTTAATAGCCGCTGCCAATACCTTAAATAAATTGACACTGGTTGAATCTGAGACCACCGTCTCGTTGGGGTTGGCACCCATTAACTGAGCAATCTTATCACCAAGCCTAGTCGCTAAACCCCACCAGTCCGCTTTATTCCAGCTGTTAATAAGATCTATTCCCCATTCTTTTGAAATGACTTGCTCGGCTTTTGCAAGGGCCGTTTTAGGCTTTGCTCCCAGTGAGTTACCATCTAGATAGATAACACCAGAAGGCAATACAAATTCATCTTTAAATTTTGCAAGAGGATCTTCGTTATCCCATTCACGGCATTGTTCCTGAGTAATCATTTTTTTTAACTCCTGTTGATAAAAAAGTTTATAAATTAATACTAGCATTAAATAATTCGTCAATCTTCCTATTATCATGTTTTAAATTCATTAAAATTAGGATAATATTTTAAATATATTATATAAATTAGGATGATATTCAATAATGAACATCGATGTGATAGACCACAAGATTTTGAAGTATTTAAAGAAAAATGCCCGATTAAGCAATCAAGAGTTAGCGGAGCTAGTGAATTTATCCTCTTCAGCTTGCCATCGGCGGGTAAAAATATTAGAAAAGAATGGGGTGATAGAAGGGTATCAGGCTAAAATAAACTACGAAAAATTAGGAATGAATTTTTTTGCTATTGTAGAGATTAAACTGTCGCAACTCACTGAAACTGATCATCTACATATGCTTGAGCAAATTAAAATGTTTGAAGAAGTAATTAATGCTTATATTGTCACTGGCGAATCTAACTATATTTTATATATCATGACAGAAGACTTAAATTCGTTTTCAAATTTTGTAATAAATAAACTAAATAAAGTTAATGGCATTATGAGTATTAATTCAAAAATTATTTTGGATAAAGTGATTCAAAAATAACGATAAAAGGATGTAATTTAGAAGTTGATATCCGTTAGTAAAAGGTTATAAGAACTAAGCATTCAAAAAAAGCTAATCAAGCATCAATATTTAGTAAGGTAAGTATTACGTAAAGACATTCTTCGAGTCATCCTTTAACCTAAAAGCTATGCGAATAGGGCATTTTAGCTAAACCTCAGAACACAAAAAAACCCTAAACAAATGAATGCTTAGGGCTGAAACTTTTGTACTTAATAAAAGAGAACTTAAGTTTTAAAATATGGCGCAGCGGACGGGACTCGAACCCGCGACCCCCGGCGTGACAGGCCGGTATTCTAACCAACTGAACTACCGCTGCTTAGGTCGATTAGTAAATTTAACCACTAACTAATATAGTGGTGGGTGATGACGGATTCGAACCGCCGACATTCTGCGTGTAAGGCAGACGCTCTACCAACTGAGCTAATCACCCCAATCAGAAGCGTTATATATGCTCTGAATGTAGGAGCGTATTATATAGATAAATAACCGTGTGTCAAATGGTTTTCCTAAATTTTTGCGATTAATTTTTATTCTACTCAAATTGTGTATCAATAAACCGATAAAAATATTGGCAATGTTAAATACATATATTAATTTTTATAAATAATGACATATTTTAATGTTATGCCCTTCGACAGTGAATGTCTGAGATTTGCTCAGCATATATCGCTTACTGGGAATAAGCTGAGCATAGCCATTCTAGTAATCACTACAAAATATACCTACCTGACTTGGGTTTGGTTTACCATAGAGTTGTTTAAACATCGTTGTGTCTCGTTTTTCGCTAATAAAATAGATGAACCGTCGCTTATCATGGAGCTTGTCGGAGAATTTCTCGGTATGGACCAAGACAAACAAATATGGCAGTACTTTAAACACTACTGGTCGTCTTGGTTTCCGACTTTAGGGTCTTATCCTAACTTTGCCAAACAGTGCGCTAATTTATGGATGGTTAAACAGCATATACAAGAGAAAGTCAGCCAGACACAAATTGACGATATACACTTTATCGATGGTTTTCCGATACCTGTCTGCAAGTATGCTCGTGCTTATAGACATAAGACGTTTAAAGCAGATGCCTCTTTTAGTTACTGTGCATCAAAACAAGAGAAATACTATGGCTTTGCAGGTCATTTGCTTATTAATATGTCCGGCATGATTAAAGGGTTTGCCTTTGCTTCAGCCTGTATTGATGAGCGTGAGGTTGCACCAGTGATTACGTATAATGTTCAAGGCTTATTAGGAGCAGATAAAGGGTATATTCGCCCTAAACTAAAGCAGTACTTTGCTTCTATTGGCATTGATTTGCAAACGCCGTTTAGAAGTAATATGAAAGAGGATAGACCTAAGTCTGCTGTTAACCGATTGATGCGCTGTCGGCGTAATATTGAAACAGTCATTAGTCAGTTAACTGAGCACTTTAATATTCAGAAGGTTAGAGCTCGGGATATGTGGCATTTGTCCCATCGTCTTACTCGTAAGATACTGGCTCATAACTTCTGTTTTTTAATAAATAAACAACTTGGTAACCCACCTTTGCAGTTTGATTTGCTATTAAAGTGTTGAGAGTGGGGTTTAATATCTAACAATGGATATTAGAAATGACTGGAGCGAAATTTGATTCTGATTATCAGCTTTTACAAAGTCCTGTTATAAAAAGCTTTGAAAGGGGGTAACCAAAACGATTACCCACAAAAAAACCCTAGATAACTTAATATCTAGGGCTGAAACTTTTGTACTTAATAAAAGATAACTTAAGTTTTAAAATATGGCGCAGCGGACGGGACTCGAACCCGCGACCCCCGGCGTGACAGGCCGGTATTCTAACCAACTGAACTACCGCTGCTTAGGTCGATTAGTAAATTTAACCACTAACTAATATAGTGGTGGGTGATGACGGATTCGAACCGCCGACATTCTGCGTGTAAGGCAGACGCTCTACCAACTGAGCTAATCACCCTGAGAAGCGTTAAGAAAACATCTGGCAGACGTTATTAGCTTCACATGAGCCAAGCTGTGCTTGGCTAAGAGCCATAACACCGGATAAACCTAATGTTAAACACTTACTAAAAGCTAAAATTACTTAAAGGTAATTTTCTACAGAGCTTAAAACCTCAATCATTTCGTCACTAAGGTATCGCTCTGTGGGTGCGTATTATATATATAAAATCAAATGTATCAAATGGTTTTTTGACTTTTTTTAAAAAAAAGATGAATTATTTGCCTATTTACGTGGTTTGGATGGCTATTTATCAAGCTTTGGAGCAGTTATGGTAAACTAAGCATAATTTAAAATTGTCCATTACAGCAAATGCGAAACCATAACTGATTTTAAAATAAGAGACGCCCATGAACAATGCAGATAACCCGACCCGAGTGATTATTGACCTCGATGGCAGCTTGGATGAGTTAGACGATGATGATATCACGCTACCTGATTTAGCGGAGCCTCGTGACATACCGATTATTGAAACGCCTCGGGTTGAGAAGGCCACTACAAGCACTACACCGCCAGTATCCACTTCTTCAGCTCAGACAACGGCAGCACCACAAGCGCCGTCAAGGGAGTCAGACGAGAGCGATCAGTCAAGAGAAGACAGAAAGCGTGGTAGCTGGTTCTCACGTATGAAGTCGGGTCTATCTAAGTCACGTAAGAATTTAGCCGAGGGTGTAGCTAACATCTTAATCGGTGGTAAAGAGATTGATGATGAGCTGTTGGAAGAGGTGGAAGATCAGCTTTTGGTGGCTGATATTGGGGTGGAAGCGACCGATAAGATTATCAAGAGTTTGACAGAGCAGACCGCCCGTGGTGACTTGATTTATTCACACTCTTTATATAAAGCGCTTCAAAAAGAATTGGTTGAAATATTAGAACCGAAGGTTCAGCCTTTGGTAATTGATACCTCTAAAAAGCCCTTTGTTATCTTAATGGTTGGCGTAAACGGTGTAGGTAAAACCACCACTATCGGTAAGTTAGCAAAACGTCTGCAAGCCGAGGGTAAATCGGTTATGCTAGCGGCTGGAGATACCTTTAGAGCCGCAGCAACAGAGCAACTTCAAGTGTGGGGCGAGCGTAATAATATCCCTGTGATTGCTCAAGGTCATGGTGCAGATAGTGCATCAGTGGTCTTTGATGCCATGCAATCAGCCAAAGCCAAAAATATAGATGTGTTAATTGCTGATACGGCAGGTCGTTTGCAGAACAAAACGCACCTTATGGCGGAGCTTGAAAAAGTAGTGCGTATTATGCGTAAATCAGACCCAGATGCACCACATGAGGGGATGATTGTACTTGATGCAGGCACAGGCCAGAATGCTATAAATCAGGTCAAAATATTTAACGATGCGGTGCCTTTAACAGGTATTACTATTACCAAACTGGATGGCACCGCAAAAGGTGGCGTGGTATTTAATATCGCCAATACTACCAATATTCCCATTCGTTACATTGGCGTGGGTGAGTCGATCGATGACTTACGGGCGTTTAGTCCTAAGCAGTTTGTGGCGGCACTTTTTGAGACTGATGACAAATAAATTTGAGTACTCGGATATTATTGTGGACCACTGTGCATACTATATAAAATGGCATCATTGAGATGCCGTTTTTTTTGTGTCAAGATAGTAGCGATACCAACTTCCGTTATTTATGCTACCTTTTCACTAAAATAACCTATGCTGTTAAAATCGGTCAGACTCATTAAACCTACCTTATATAACGTTTATATTCGCTTTCATCGATAGGTTGATTTCTAGATTTGGTATGATTTTAAGGCAATTATCAATGAGTCAATCACTCTGTAAGGATACTTCAAAGGTGAATATAATGGTTGTGACTATGACAGATATTGCAGGATTCCCCTTAATTTTGATTGCAGGTAAAGTGTCTGGAGCATGTGACGCACCGAAACTTATGGGAGTCAATTGGTTAGGGGAGGGGCAAGAGTGGCAAACGTCCAAAACAGTTGTGCAGTTAAAGAAGCATCTAAAGCTTGATGATAACCGCTTTAAGTTTGTTGATAAAAATAGCCTAAGCAATAAAAAACCAACTGAATCACTGTTACTAACCGCCATCGAACAACTGAATCAATATGAAAAGGGCATGCGCACCAATTTTGACTTACCGCTTGATTTATCAATGGGAACTGCGTTTCAACAACGTGTTTGGAAAGCATTGCAACAGATTCCTTATGGTGAGAGTATCAGCTATTCTCAATTGGCGCACAATATTGACAAACCGACCGCGTATCGTGCGGTGGCCAATGCCAATGGTAAGAACCCGTTTAGTATTCTCATCCCTTGTCATCGGGTCATCGCAAGTGGCGGTGGATTAGGGGGGTATACTGGAGGACTTGACAAAAAGAAACTACTGTTGCAAATTGAAGAGCATAAAACCTAATGCTATCTCACAATATGTATTATGACTGCCGTGCAAAAAGATAATAATTTCCCGCCACATAAAACGGATGGTAGTCACCACCAGGGCGAAGATATGCCTGAAGAACCTCAAAATAAAGGGGATTTAAGACAATACGCCATTGAACAATCCCAAACTCAACAAACCTCTCAAACTGATGCCAATCAAAACCAAGCCAATCAAAACAAAGTCGTTCATAACGCATCTAATCAAAACCAAGCAAATCAACCGGCGATTAATCAAAACGGGGAGAATCTTCAAAATCAAATTAAACGCCAGCGAGAATGGGTCTATTTAACTCATTATCTGACCATCCAAGGCTTAGATCCTGTTCATATTATCTCCGGCAAAGATGATGGCTATGAACCTGATTTTACATTAGTATTTTGGGAGAATAACCAACTAGTATATATCGGTATTGAGCTGACAACTTTGCCAAGGTTACGCACTCAGATGAGTGAAAAAGGACTGATTGCAAAGCGTTGGTATTGGCAAGCATTGAATGTGGTCGCTAAGCAGAATATCTCGGGTCATCTTTATGATGAGGATAATGGTTATCTAACGGCTGAGCGCTTTAAGATACCGATGAAAACCTTATATATGCCTAAAGATAAATTTATCGAATTTAGAAAAGGTCGAACAATTTCTAGTATCACCCAACAAGATGTCGATAAGGTAATGCACAAAAAACAACCGAAGATTGAAGCGTATCAGACAAGACGGGCACTCAATGAGTTATGGTTGTTAATTCATACGGACAAATATCAGCCAGATACCATATTGTCGTTTGAAAAAGATAAGTTGACGGGGCGAGATATTAACCTGACGCATAGCACTGCATTTGATAATGTTCAAATTACCTGCTATCCCAGCTATAAGATATTAAATGTACAAAAAATCGACTGATCTCTGATCTGGCACAGAATTTAGCGTCTTAATTCATTTCAACAGTTTAACCTGCATTTAATTGCTAAGACCTTCGCTCGGTTACGAGCGAAGGTCTTTTTGAATGTGTATGGTTAAAGATGACTTTATAAATGCTTCTGTCAATAATTTAATGAAAATAGTTTAACACACCTTAACGCCTTTACTTAAAAGCACAGGACAACAACATTTATTATATAAAAAAAACCCATACTTTCATTAGGATGAATCTAAAACGTGGTAAATTTCAATCTAATAAAACTTATTGTTATTCAATAGTTTAATAGTGCTTTTAATTAAGAGATACAACTAATTATGAGCGATAACACAGCTTTTCTAATATTAGGTCTAATGTTTATTCATTACGTTGTTTACCCGTGAACTTTTAACCATCCATTTTCTTTAGTGAAAATATCGCTTTAACAGATATTTTTTAATCACACCTGCCAGCGGACGCCAGCATGACTACCTTAACTTTATCTATTAATAATAAAAGCTATCATTTTGATGATCTTGATCCCCGAACGACTTTACTAGACCTTTTTAGACATCACTTACAGATTACAGGCCCCAAAAAAGGCTGTGATCATGGGCAGTGCGGTGCCTGTACTATTTTGATTAATGGTCAACGTATTAATTCATGTTTAACCTTAGCGGTAATGCACGAAGGTGATGAGATTACCACTATTGAAGGGATTGGATTACCTGAAACACTATCTGATTTGCAAAAAGCATTTAGAGATCATGATGCCTTTCAATGTGGGTATTGCACACCGGGTCAGATTTGTTCCGCTACTGCTTTGATTGAAGAGGTGAAACAGAACTGGCCAAGTTATATCACCGAAGATTTAAACAATCCTGAAGGTACTTTAGTACAAGAGATTGCCGAGCGCATGAGTGGCAATATTTGTCGTTGCTCGGCTTATCCAAATATTATTAATGCTATCTCTGAGGTATTGCAAAAACAAGTTAATCAAAACGCTTCTGTTAATAATTCAAAGCCAAGCACACCGACTGTGGTCAGTGGCATCTGGTCACCCCCGCCAAGTCAGTCTCAAGTTCATAAGAATAATGCCAACAAAAGCACAAACAATGGTACCAATAATCAGATTCAAGCCACAGGAGAGAACTCATGAAACGTTTTGACTATGTCCGTGCTAGTGAGTTAGCCCCTGCGTGCCAAGAGGCCAGTGCCGATGGTGCAGCCTTTATTGGCGGTGGTACCAATTTGCTGGACTTAATGAAGTTTGAAATTGAGACGCCGATTAAGCTGGTTGATATTACCCAGTTAGAGCTTAAGCAAGTTGAGTTAACTAAAGATGGTGGATTACGTATTGGCGCTTTAGTGACCAATAGTGATTTGGCAGCTCATCCTGACATCATAGCCCATTATCCAGTGCTATCTCGTGCGATTTTAGCGGGAGCAACTGGTCAGCTGCGTAATAAAGCCACTACAGGCGGCAACTTCTTACAGCGTACCCGCTGTTATTACTTTTATCAGCCTGATAGTCCTTGTAACAAGCGTGAGCCTGGCAGCGGTTGTCCTGCTATTGACGGTGAAAATCGTTCATTGGCCATACTCGGTACCAGTGAACATTGTATCGCTCAGCATCCATCAGATATGGCAGTGGCGATGCGTCTGCTTGATGCCACTTTAGAAACCCAGAAAGCTGATGGCAGCAGCCGTCAGATAGCAATTAAAGATTTTTATCGTCTGCCAAAAGATACCCCTCATATCGAAACCGTATTAGAGGCGGGCGAGATGATTACTCATATCATTTTGCCACCGCCAACAGTCGGTATGCACACCTACGATAAAATACGTGATCGTGCCTCTTATGCTTTTGCACTGGTGTCTTGTGCGGCTGTGATTGATGTCGACGATGACGGTACTTTAAATACGGTTCGTCTAGCCTTTGGTGGTATCGGTACTCAACCTTGGCGCAATGAGAAAGTAGAAGCTGCACTAGAGGGCACGAAAGGTGGTATTCCAGATATCGTTCATGCTGCCAATATCTTATTAGAGCAGGCGCAAGGTTATGGTCAAAATGACTTTAAAATTCCACTAACCCGCCGTTTACTTAAACAAATTATCCAGCGCGCGCTTAACGCTAAGGAAGCATAATCATGGCAGCATTAGATAAAGCATTGAATAAAGGAATCCATAATTCCGAACCCAGCAAAAAAATGATCATGAATGAGCCGGTTGAGACCCTATTTGACAAAACATCGAGTCAGTTAGTTGGTCAATCTATCACTCGGGTTGATGGTTCCTTAAAAGTGAGTGGGCAGGCGCCTTATGCAGCAGAATATCATGTAGATAATATGGCTTACGGTGTATTGGTTGGCGCTACTATTGCCAAGGGTAAAGTTAAAAAAATCGATGAAAAGTCAGTTGCTAATATCCCAGGCGTGATTAAAGTCGTCACTGACGCTAAGCACTTTTTACGTAACTCGCAGCAGGGCGGTAAAATGAAAGCACCGGCGCAAGGTGCAGTAGAGGTATCCTACCACGGTCAACCGATCGCAGTTGTAATAGGTGAGACCTTTGAAGCAGCGACCGAGGGTGCTAAAGCACTGGTTGTCGAATATGAGGATGAAACCGATAAAGCAGCGCTTGATTTTGAGAAAGCGTTACTAGAGGCTCATGAAGTGGATGACGATTCTGGTTCAGATAACAATGCTGAACAGGGTAGCCCAGAGAAAGCGCTTAAATCAGCTGCCGTTACTTTAGACCGCACTTATACCACCCCAAGCCAAAGTAACTCTCCGATGGAGCCGCATTCAACGTTGGCTTATTGGGAAGAGGATAAGTTAACTCTTTATTCATCAAATCAGATGGTGGCCTTTGGCCAAAAGCAAATAGCGGATGCGTTAGAGATTGATGCTGATAACGTTCATTTGATTGCACGGTATGTCGGTGGCGGCTTTGGTAGTAAATTAGGTATAGCCCCTGAGTCCATTGCAGCCGCTATTGCCGCTAAAGAGCTTGAGCGTCCTGTACTGATTATGATGACGCGTCCGCAGGTGATGGAGGCAACGGTGAGACGGTCTAATACCCGTCAAAGAGTTGCCATCGGCTGTCGTGAAGACGGAGTAATAGACACCATTATTCATGAATCGGTCTCAAGTAATCTTCCTGGTGAGGCATTTTTTGAGCCATCAGCCTTGTCGACACACTATCTTTATCGTGGTGAAAATCGCCGAGTCCATTACAAAAAAGCAGAGATGAACTGGACATTAGCAGGTTCTATGCGTGCGCCAGGTGAGGCTGTTGGTCAGATAGCGTTAGAGTGTGCGATGGACGAGCTTGCCTGTCAGCTTGAGATGGATCCGATTGAGCTTCGTCGCCGTAATGAGCCTGAAAAAGACCCCTCACAAGACATTCCATTTTCTACCCGTCAATTGCTAGCATGTATGGAACAAGGTGCTAAAGCCTTTGGGTGGGAGGATAAACATGTGGCCAAGCCTGCCAGTCGTCAAGAGGGTGATTGGTGGATAGGTACGGGAATGGCAGTTGCTTCTCGTGGTAACCAATTATTGCCTTCTGAAGCACGCGCTACTTTGCAGATTGACCCGACTAAAACGCATGGGGTTAAAGCAGTGATTGAGTCAGACATGACTGATATTGGTACTGGCTCGTACACGGTATTCTCACAAGTAGCGGCTGATATTCTTGGCCTACCTATCGACCATATCGAGATGAAACTGGGTGATAGCAAATTGCCAGCCGCTTCTGGCTCTGGCGGGAGCTTTGGTGCAGCCAGTGCGGGTAGTAGTATTTACCTCGCTTGTGCCGAATTACGTGAGCAAATAGCTAAGCACGTTGGTCTACATGCTGATAATGTGCAGATTAAAGACGGACACGTACTAAAACAAGGCAAGCATGACGCTACTTTAACAGAGCAAGGTTTAGAGTCGGGTAAAGCGGCTGTCAAAGGTGCGGTAAATACGCTACTTAAAGCGGTAGACAGCGCAGCGCAAAGAGCCGGTGTAGAGATTTCACTTGCTGATAATAAAGATAAAGCCGCCGAGTATAACTTTGATGAGTCAAACAGCTATGCACTGTCCGATATTGTTGCTCAGTATGAAGATCAGAAGCTAAGTGCCAAAGGTGAAATTGCCCCAGGTAAAAATGGTAAAACTCATCGTCAAGCTTGTTTTGGTGCCAACTTTGCTGAGGTAGCCGTGCACCGTTATACCGGTGAGATTCGTGTGAAAAATATGACCGGTGCCTTTACTGCCGGACGTATTTTGAATCATAAGCTTGCTACTTCACAATGTTATGGCGGTATGGTATTTGGGATTGGCTCAGCATTGATGGAAGAGGTCATTCATGATAAACGCGACGGCCGTTTATGCAACCATGATCTGGCTGACTATCATGTAGCGGTCAATGCGGATGTGCCGCAGCTTGAGGTTATCTTAGTAGAAGAAGATGACCCATATACTAACCCAATGCACATTAAAGGTATCGGTGAGACCGCCATCTCAGGTGCTGCTGCCGCAATTGCCAATGCGGTATATAACGCAGTCGGTGTACGTATTTATGATTTTCCAATTACTCTTGATAAGCTGATTGACCAGTTGCCAGATGATGTAGCTATATAGCTCTAGATACTAGGCCTTAAACGAGTAGTCTAATGTAATCAGCCAATCAATAAGGTAATGCTATGAGCAATCAGGTATCAGATATCCTGAAGTTGGCCGACCAAGCGCTGGCTAACAATACAGAGGCGGTACTCGCAACTGTGGTGCATATTGAAGGCTCTGCGTATCGTAAACCTGGGGCAATGATGCTTATCTGTGCCGATGGCCAATCTGTCGGCATGATTAGTGGTGGCTGCTTGGAGCCGCATATTATAAAAAAGGCGCTTTGGCTAACCCGTAATGGTCCCATTGTTCAGGTGTATCAAACGGGAGAGGACTTGCCGGAGCAAGAGGCATCTGCTGAGCAAGAAGAAGATGATATTGAGTTTAATATTCACACTGAGATGAATTTTGGTTTGGGCTGTAATGGACGAGTGCATGTACTGTTTGAACGATTAGATACGGCCAAATCCTATCTTGAGCAGATTAAACAGGTTCGTCTCACTCAACAGCCGATGACTGTGGTTATATTAATTCGCTCGCAAGACGCTAAACATCCGGTGGGCTTACACGTGAACTTAACGCCTACTATTGATGATGTAAGGCTTAATGAAAGTGATAATGGCAGTGATAATATTGGATATCATGATTTAATTGGCCAAGCTATCCAGAGCTTGCATGCTAAATATGCTGAGTCAGACTTAAGTAGCAAATTAACTGATTTTGCTACCATAACCAGTGTCACCAATAATGATATTACTCAGCCAGTCCAAACCCAGTGGTTGGTTCAGCAGTTACAACCGCAAAAGCGTCTGCTTATCTGCGGTGCTGGTAACGATGTGCAGCCATTGGTAAGCTTGGCAAAAATGCAAGATTGGCATGTCACCGTGATAGACAGCCGCTCGCACTATGCGACCCGAGCCCGCTTTATGCAGGCGGATGTGGTTAAGTGTGTGCCGCTTGAAGATACACAAGATCTGCTAGAGCTAAGCCAAAACGCGGCAGTAGCCTTAATGTCGCATAGTCTAGCTCAAGATAGAGCGCGTTTGCAGGTGCTGCTTGCTAATCCGCCGCTATATCTTGGGCAATTAGGTCCTAAATATCGTACTGAGCGTCTTATTGATGAGATTAAACAAGCGCATACAGGGGATGTAGGGGTATTTGATAAAGGTATTAACCAGCTTTATTATCCTATCGGTTATAAGTTAGGTGGTGATGGGCCTGAAGCACTCGCGTTAGGAATTATGGCACAAATCAGTGCGGTGCTATATAACAAAGAACGCGAAATCTCCAATACAACAAACCCTAAGTTAACTTTTGATATAAACTCACAAGCGTTGGGTTTAAATCCAATGGTCAGCAGTTAATATGGACGACTTAACGACGTCAGTTGTCTCGCAGGTTGACAATCCACCACCACACGCAGTTATCATTTTAGCCAGTGGTCTCAGTCAGCGTTTGGGTCAACCAAAGCAGTTGTTAAAAATACAGTCTCAGCCGCTGCTTGAAGTCATGGTTAACCTTGCGCTTGTCAATAGTCCTAAAGCGATTGTTTTGGTAATACCTGATTCGCTAAATGAGATTGTTCAATTAGCACAAACCTTATCAATACAATATGATGTGGTTAAACCGATATTAAACTCTCATCCTGCACAGGGTATGGCGCATAGTTTAAGTTTGGCTATTAATGACTTGGCTAGTCAGGTAGAGCAGGGGTTGGATATTGAGCGGATACTGATATTGGGTGTGGATCAGGTCTTGTTAGAGGCTACTCATTTGCGTCAGTTGCTAGCAGGTGAGGGTTCGACTCAAGATATCAAAAAGGATGCTGTTTGCCGTAAAGTGATTGCCAGTGGCTATTTTAAGTCTAATACAGCTCTAGAAGGTTCTTTGTTTAATGCTTCGATTAAGTTTCCAGACGATGAGCAGTCTATTATCGGTCTGCCCATCAATATTGACTATGAGTTATTAAAAAAGTGGCAGCCAATGCTTGCCGGCGACAAAGGTCTGCGTCATTTGATCAGAAGTTTGACTAGTCATGATCTTAGTGTGATTGAGAGTCCCAAGCTTAGTTTGGATATAGATACGCCAGAGCAGTTAGAATTTGCGAGACAAAAAGGTTGGCTAGATTGACTTTCAATTAACATCAGCAAAGACATAACTCTTAAACGAAAGCAGCCCACAATTTATTTGTGGGCTGCTTTTTTTATTGCCATATAAGCGCTAGGTACACACAAATACGTTATAGATTATTCAGCATCTAATTGTGCTAGGATTTCATCAGAGAAATCAACGTTGGTATGCACATCTTGCACATCGTCTATGTCTTCTAACATATCGATCATCTTCATGACCTTTTCAGCGTCTTCGATATTATCAATAACAGCGCTGGTTGAAGGTGACATGGTGACTTCTGCGTTGCTCGACTCATAGCCTGCTGCATTTAGCGCATCTTTTACTGCACCGAAGCTTTCAGGTTCTGTAATAACCAATAAGCTTTCGCCGTCATTTTCGATATCAACCGCACCAGCATCTAACGCCACTAGCATGATTTCATCTTCGAGCGATACATCATCAAAAATAATTTCACCGCGCTTGGTGAATAGATACGCCACCGAACCTGCGGTCCCTAAGTTACCATCATATTTGGTAAAGGCGTGACGCACTTCACTTACGGTACGGTTTACGTTATCGGTCATGGTTTCGACCAATACCGCCACACCGCCAACGCCGTAACCTTCATAGGTCAGCTCATCCATTTCGCCGCCTTCTGTGTTGCCGGCGCCGCGCTCAATGGCACGTTTGATAGTGTCTTTGGTCATATTGGCAGACAAGGCTTTTTCTACCGCTGCACGTAAGCGTGGGTTGGTTTCTGGATCTGGATCGCCTTGTTTGGTGGCTGATACCAATTCACGGATGATTTTGGTGAAGATTTTGCCACGTTTGGCATCTTCTTTGGCTTTTTTGTGCTTAATATTTGCCCATTTAGAATGACCCGCCATAATATATTTATCCTTATCAATTACGTTGAAAATATAGGTTAATAAAGCGCTGCGTTAAAATAAGTCTGTTAATAAACACGCCAAGCAGTTAAAGCAATTCATTTAACCATTATGCTCATAGTGCGTTTTAGCTCAGTTGATTTAAAGCCATGTGCTATCAATTATGCATACAAAATAATATGTTTGCCCTCACGATACTGGTCAATAATTGGTCGTGAAAAGGGGGCTAGATTATAGCAGAGATTGACCTGTGATGAGATAGGGTAGTGGTCAACTTAACACACAAAAGACAGTGATAAAAAACAAAGTTTGCGTAAGGGGTAACATTGCTGTTTTAATCACGTATAATGACCCAGTATTATAGACCAGTTACCCGTATTTATGAAAAAAGTTACCTCAAATACGCTAAATAGCTTACGTAATCGTATCCATATCATCATTGAAGGTACAGATACGCCACTTGGTAAGTTATTTGATATCATATTGCTTGTTGCTATTGCAGCCAGTGTAGGCATTGTCATGCTTGATAGTGTGCTGTATCTGCGTTTGCAATTTGGCACGGTGTTTTTCTATGCCGAATGGTTTTTCACAATACTGTTCACCCTAGAATACATACTGCGACTGTTCTCTGCACCCAACCGCTTGCGTTATGCGTTTAGCTTCTTTGGTATCGTTGACTTATTATCCGTGTTGCCGAGTTATTTAAGCCTTATCTTCGGCGGCGTACAGTATCTACTTGTCGTACGTATTCTTCGAATCCTGCGCGTATTTAGGGTATTGAAGCTCAAATCTTATATGCAGCAAGCGGGCTTCTTGGCCGCCGCATTAAAGACCAGCCAACAAAAAATCACCGTGTTCTTTTTATCGCTACTGTTATTGGTGACGATTTTCGGATCGGTTATTTATGTGGTAGAGGGCCCTGAGAACGGATTTACCAGTATTCCAGTTTCTATCTACTGGGCGATTGTGACGCTGACCACGGTAGGCTATGGTGATATGTCACCCAAAACGCCACTGGGTCAGGCGATAGCAAGTATGGTGATGATCACCGGTTACTCTATTATCGCAGTACCGACTGGTATCTTTACCTCCGAGCTTGCCAAAAGCATGCGCCCGCAGTTGCACCCGATTGTTTGTCCGAACTGCGGTAAATTCGGTCATGCCGCCGCTGCTCAGTTTTGTGACCGCTGTGGTCATGACCTACACATCTAGGTATGCTTTAATCGTATGGCTTTTCTCTATAATAAGTAGGGAGCTTACTATGCGCTATGCAAATATAATGTCGTTAAATACAAATCACCCCCCCCATTATTAAGACAGTCATTTGATTGTATTTAAAGCCTATTCTTTTTTATTAATAGACTCAAAACCCTATGCCAAATTTATTGAAAAAATCCTTCAATGTTGTGAATCGTGTCCGCCATACTGCCAGTGTGGCGGGATTGTCTGCACTGCGTGTTGCTAAAGGTGAGCGCCCTGATGCAGTATTGCTGCGTGAGACATTTGAGCAATTGGGCACGACGTATATTAAGATAGGTCAGTTTATCGCCAGTACGCCGTCACTGTTTCCGCGTGAATATGTCATTGCCTTTCAAGATTGCCTCGATCAGACCACACCTCTGCCGTATAAATATATTGAGGGCGTGCTAAAAGAAGAGCTGCTTGAAGACGGTCAGAGCCTAGATGACTTTTTCTCAAAAATAGAAGAGAAGCCATTGGCATCGGCCAGTATTGCACAGGTACATGCGGCAACCTTAAAAGATGGCCGTGACGTAGTGCTCAAAGTACAAAAGCCTGGTGTCGGTACTATCATGCAGACAGATTTGGGAGTGCTACATGCAGTGACCAAGGTGATGGAGCGCTTGATGCCGCAGATGCGTTTTGCCAGTATTTCACCAATTATTGATGAGATTCGCACCCGCATGTTGGCGGAAACAGACTTTATTGCAGAAGCGTCTAATATACGCGACTTTCAGCAATTTTTACAGATGACCGGCAACAAAAAAGTCGTTGCGCCTGACGTGGTAGACGAATTAACCACCAAGCGCGTGTTAACCATGAGCCGCTTGCACGGTATCTCGATGGTTGATGAAGTGGCGATGCGTCAATACAGCGCCGACCCTGCTCAAGTGATGGCCGATACGCTAAATACTTGGTTTGCAAGCCTGATGTTCTGTAATAGCTTCCATGCCGATTTGCATGCCGGCAACTTAATGTTATTGACCGATGGTCGTATTGGTTTTATTGACTTTGGTATTGTTGGTAAGCTCAAGCCAGAAAGCTGGCAGGCGTGTATGGGTATGATGCAGGCGCTGCAAAATAATGATTACGTAACTATGGCCAGTTGTATGATTGACATGGGCATGACTTACGAGCGTGAACAGGTGGATCAAGCGGAATTGGCCGCTGATTTGGCAAAAATGATTACCCGTATTATGGCGGAAGATAAGACCTATACCAGCGGCAAGCCATTTAATACCAAAGAGCAGGCAGATGAGCTAAATAAAATGATGCTTGAGATTGTCGAAGTCGGTAAGCGTCATGGCATTCACTTCCCGCGCGACTTTGCCTTATTAACCAAGCAAATGCTGTATTTCGACCGTTTTATGCGTACACTTGCACCGGACATGGATATGTTTACTGATGCCCGAGTCAATTTATTAGGTCAGCCTACTTAAGGCGTGTCCTCATTTTGAAAATGGGGATAAAAATAAGATAAATCGCAGTCAGACAAGGAACATAATGCCGTAAATATCGAGATATTTACCCGTTATTTGAGGCAGTATGACAAGATTTAGCTATTTTTAGCCCATTTAAATGTAATCGTACGAATTGAGGACACGCCCTAATCTAAGAAAAATATAAATTGTTGAAGTAGCTTAAGTAGCTAAGACTCAAAGTAGGCGATGCGGCTTATAATGAATTGGCTTTTTATTTAGAATTCGGATGCACATTTGATTTAGTACAGACTCTATAAAAGTGGCCCCTATGATAACCAAACTCCCCAGATGGATATTAGTAGGCGGGGCGGTACTAGCCTTTAGTGCCGGCTGCGTCAACATCATTGCCCTTAGTGGATTTACCAATCTTTCAGTCTCGCATGTGACCGGTAACGTCAGCCTGTTTTCAGCGGCGATTGCTCAAATGGACTGGTCATCGATTGGCTTTATTGGTGCCTCATTATTATCATTTTTGGCGGGCGCTATCTTAAGTGGCTATCTGGTTGGTCAGCATTCATTAAAACTGGGTCGTCAATATGGAATGGCGTTGTTTGCTGAAGCGTCTTTGCTTTTTTGCAGCTTTTTATTGTTTTTCCATCATGATTATTTTGGTCAGTTATTAGCGGCTATGGCGTGCGGTCTGCAAAATGCGATGGTAGCGACGTACAGTGGCGCCGTTATTCGTACCACTCATTTAACTGGTTTGACCTCAGATATGGGCGCAGCCATTGGTAATTGGCTTGCCGGCCGCAGTGTCAGCAAGCCGACATTAGGCTTTCAAGCGGTTATTTGGTATAGCTTCTGTGGTGGCGGTGTAGTAGGCGCTTATGGCTACTTCAAGCTTGGCTATATGGCGATGTTATTACCCATCACCATTGTTTTGTTATCAGCGATTTTCTATCAAGTTGCCTCAAGCCGTTTACCCGAAAAGCGTGAGTTTAAATAGACAGTCTACAGCCGTAAGCAGTCATTTAAGAATGTAGCAAAATACAGTCGTTATAGAGACCGTCTGTAATCGGGTTGGTCCTAATCAGAACTAATGTGAGCAGATAGAACTGTCTAGTTAAGACTAACTGCCGAATGGATTTAACAAATAGTTTATCTAATAACACCGCGATTGAATACCTCACGCAGCTCAAAACTGGTATGTACTTGACTGACGCCTTCAATACGATTCAGACGGTGTAATAAAAACTCTTCATAATGCGCCATGTCACGGACGACAACCTTTAATAAATAATCCTCGCTACGCCCTGTCACAATACTGCAGCTGACGACCTCATCAAAGCTTTGAATCTTATCTTCAAATTCAGCAAAGCGTTCGGCAGTGTGCCTATCCATACTCACAGCAATAAATATAGCCAAGCGATAGCCCAATTTCTGCGGATTTACCAAGGTATGATAACCCGTGATAATTCCAACTTCCTCTAAACGCTTAATACGTCTGGCACAAGGCGTAGCAGATAAATGAACGGCCTCAGCAATATCTGTGACACTCATACGCGCATCTTGCTGCAATAAGGTCAGAATTTGTCTGTCTGTGTTATCGATATCATAAGAATTATTATTGCTATTTGATGCAGTGCTTCTAGGCATTTACAGTACTCCGTTAGCCATAAGTAGAGAATTAGTCTAATTTTATGTTAATTATTAGTGATAACATCTAATTATAACTTAAAAAAGGCTTATTTTTGCAGGATTATTTGCTAAAGACTTTGTTATGATAGTCAGCATAGATTAATATATGTCACCTTCTAAAGCTAAAAGTACATTATAAGACGTGTTGTTAAGTCTTGGATGTCAGTATTTAAAAGTACTTAATTTCGCTGACTTAATCGTGACTTTAGATTAATTGACTATAAGATAGGGTGAAAATAGCTGCACTATCTGATTGATAAGATTTAACAAAGATAGCCAAACTGTAAAGCCTAACCCAACCTAAAGTAATATAAAATAATAGACCAAAGAGGGCACTCCATGAGCCAAGTTACTAGCCAATCATCATCTGTCGAACCCAAAGTCAAACCAAAATTTGATGCGTTTGATTTCCGTAAATATCAGCCATTTGCGTTTGCGCCAATTTTACCAGACCGCACTTGGCCGGCTAAGCGTATAGAAAAAGCGCCACTATGGGCGAGTGTTGATTTACGTGATGGTAACCAAGCTCTGATTGATCCGATGACCATTGAGCAAAAAATGCAGTTTTTTAAGCTGCTTGTTGAAGTTGGCTTTAAAGAGATTGAAATTGGTTTCCCATCAGCGGCGCAAGTGGAGTTTGATTTTGCGCGTAAGCTTATTGAGGAAGGTCATATCCCTGATGACGTCACCATTCAGGTATTGGTGCAGGCGCGTGAGCATTTGATTGAGCGTACCTTTGAGGCGTTGGAAGGCGCTCGCCGCGCGGTAGTACATGTGTACAATTCTACGAGCCGAGTACAGCGCGATAAGGTGTATGGTAAGAGCAAAGATGAGATTAAACAGATAGCGATAAGTGGCGCAAAAATGCTTAATGAATATGCTGACAAGCATCCAGATACACAATGGGTATTTCAGTATTCTCCAGAAAGCTTTAGCCAGACTGAAACGGACTTTGCAATTGAAGTATGTGATGCAGTAATAGAAGAATGGCAGCCTCAAAACGGTCGAGAGGTTATTATCAACTTGCCCGCAACCGTTGAGTCTTCAATGCCAAATATTTTTGCGGATCAAGTTGAGTATTTTTGTCGTCACCTAAAGCAGCGTAGCGATGTCATCATTAGTTTGCATACTCATAATGATAGAGGAACCGCTATTGCGGCGGCTGAACTTGGCATGCTTGCCGGAGCAGACCGTATTGAGGGTACTTTGCTTGGTAATGGTGAGCGTACGGGTAACATGGACATCATGGTCATGGCAATGAACTTGTTTAGTCAAGGCGTTGACCCAGAGCTTGATTTCAGTGATATGAGTAAAATCGTCAATATAGTCAGTGAGTGTAATAATTTACCCGTGCATCCTCGCCATCCTTATGTGGGCGAATTGGTATTTACCGCGTTTAGTGGCTCGCACCAAGATGCCATTAAAAAATCTTTGGATTACAACGAGAAAAATCGCGAAGCGACTCAAAATATATGGGATGTGGCTTACTTACCAATAGATCCGGCGCATATCGGGCGTAGTTATCAAGATGTGGTACGTATTAACAGCCAGTCTGGTAAAGGCGGTGTGGCTTATATCCTACAGCGCAATTATGGCTTTAACTTGCCGCGCTGGATGCAAATTGACTTTAGCCGCGTAGTACAACAAAAAGCAGAAGATGTGGCACGTGAGCTTAAAAACGAAGAGATTTTGGAGGCATTTGAGACCACTTATCTGCAAAATGATGGCTATGAATTGCTAGACCATAGCGTCAATAACAAAGGCGGTGAAGTCGAGTTTACTGGTCAAATCGTCTTAAACGGTGAGACAGTCGATGTATCAGGAACGGGTAACGGTCCGTTATCCTCGTTCATCGATGGCGTGGCGCGTCATACCGGCAAACAGCTGCACATTATTAACTATTCTGAGCATGCGATTAGCCCGCAGCAAGTAAATAATGGTAATGACCAGAATGATGATAAAACCAACGCCAGTGCTGCCGCTTACATTCAGTTGAATGTCGATGGTGAGATTTATTCAGGTATTGGTACGCACACCAGTACGGTGTCGGCAATGCTAAGAGGGGCATTATCTGCCTTATCGCAGGCGGTTTAATTCATCTGTATAGCTGGACACTTTAGCTAAATCAATTCATTAATTGTCTCGTCCTAAAATAGGTTGATGATTTAAAACAAGCCAGATACCCCGTGTATCTGGTTTTTTCTATGCAGAACACCCATAACTTTGATGAAACTCGAAAGGCGTTCTCATATTCAAACTCAAATG
>NZ_JBXYJF010000031.1:0-35809 GCF_057396245.1 Psychrobacter sp. CX16 | reverse complement strand
ACTAAAACCAAAGAACAACTTGTTGTGAATTCTTGCTGACCGGATGCGTCAATAAGGAGGTGATCCAGCCGCAGGTTCCCCTACGGCTACCTTGTTACGACTTCACCCCAGTCATCAACCACACCGTGGTGAGCGCCATCCTAAAAGGTTAGGCTACCCACTTCTGGTGCAATCAACTCCCATGGTGTGACGGGCGGTGTGTACAAGGCCCGGGAACGTATTCACCGCGGCATTCTGATCCGCGATTACTAGCGATTCCGACTTCATGGAGTCGAGTTGCAGACTCCAATCTGGACTACGATAGGCTTTTTGAGATTCGCATCACATCGCTGTGTAGCAGCCCTCTGTACCTACCATTGTAGCACGTGTGTAGCCCTGGTCGTAAGGGCCATGATGACTTGACGTCGTCCCCGCCTTCCTCCAGTTTGTCACTGGCAGTATCCTTAGAGTCCCCGGCCGAACCGCTGGTAACTAAGGAAAAGGGTTGCGCTCGTTGCGGGACTTAACCCAACATCTCACGACACGAGCTGACGACAGCCATGCAGCACCTGTATTCTAATTCCCGAAGGCACTCCCGCATCTCTGCAGGATTCTAGATATGTCAAGACCAGGTAAGGTTCTTCGCGTTGCATCGAATTAAACCACATGCTCCACCGCTTGTGCGGGCCCCCGTCAATTCATTTGAGTTTTAACCTTGCGGCCGTACTCCCCAGGCGGTCTACTTATTGCGTTAGCTGCGTCACTAAGGGATCAAGTCCCCCAACGACTAGTAGACATCGTTTACGGCGTGGACTACCAGGGTATCTAATCCTGTTTGCTACCCACGCTTTCGAACCTCAGTGTCAGTATGATGCCAGGAGGCTGCCTTCGCCATCGGTATTCCTTCAGATCTCTACGCATTTCACCGCTACACCTGAAATTCTACCTCCCTCTCACCTACTCTAGCTCACCAGTATCAGATGCAGTTCCCAGGTTAAGCCCGGGGATTTCACATCTGACTTAATAAGCCACCTACGCTCGCTTTACGCCCAGTAATTCCGATTAACGCTTGCACCCTCTGTATTACCGCGGCTGCTGGCACAGAGTTAGCCGGTGCTTATTCTGCAGCTAATGTCATCGCTTATGGGTATTAACCATAAGGTCTTCTTCACTGCTTAAAGTGCTTTACAACCAAAAGGCCTTCTTCACACACGCGGCATGGCTGGATCAGGGTTGCCCCCATTGTCCAATATTCCCCACTGCTGCCTCCCGTAGGAGTCCGGACCGTGTCTCAGTTCCGGTGTGGCTGATCATCCTCTCAGACCAGCTACAGATCGTCGCCTTGGTAGGCCTTTACCCCACCAACTAGCTAATCCGACTTAGGCTCATCCAATAGCGAGAGCGCAAGCGCCCCCTTTTCCCCGTAGGGTGTATGCGGTATTAATACGAGTTTCCCCGTGCTATCCCCCACTACTGGGCAGATTCCTAAGTATTACTCACCCGTCCGCCGCTCGACGCCTGATAGCAAGCTATCATCGTTTCCGCTCGACTTGCATGTGTTAAGCCTGCCGCCAGCGTTCAATCTGAGCCATGATCAAACTCTTCAGTTTAATCTTGCTATGAAGTCCTTTAAAGAGACTTCTAAACTTGGCTCATCCTATTACTAGCAAATTTGCTTTCCGTATGTTCATATAATGAATTAACTTCGAGTTTCTTTACTAATTAAAGAATGATAATTTTTATAGTTAGTCACTACCCCGATAAGAGATAGCCCCAACTTTAATTTTTAGCATCCTAAATCAGCAAAAATCCACACAAGTTGTTCTTTGATTTTAGCTTTTAAATAGTTTCTTAGCTTGTCGTCCAAGCCTAAGTTATATACTTGCTTTGCTTAACTGTTAGTAATTAGTAACAGCGTTATCGCTCGGCAGGCTGACAATTATATAGATTTCGATATCTTTGTCAACACTTAATTTTGATTCTTTCTAAGTCAACTCGCTTCTAATCTCTCGATTGATTCGCTGATGTCCGTCTTAGTGAGGGCGTATTATAGAGGGTTTAATTCTAGTGTCAACCCTTAACGAAAAATTTTTTCATTATTTTAATCAGCAGCAATTTCTTGAATTTTTCGTTAGACAGGTATTGTATTAAGTTACTGCTACTATTTTATACCTACACCCAGTGGCTTACGGCTATACCAGCGACAAACAATAGATTAGTTATCAGCGTTATCATGACGATATTTTTAAGCTGTTTACCTATTGATACTGTATCCACACGTGTTACTTGATCTTCATCTGATAAATTTCTTAGTAGAGTAAGATGTATTGCATTACTATGCTTTATTGCTAAGGGGTAAACAATTAATACAGACAATGTATACCAATTAAAGTTAATCGCATACGTTAGATAGCACATGTAAGAAGCCATAAACAGTAAACCATATGCCGTTTGAATTCCTCTATCCCCTATCAAAACTGCTAGTGTTATTTTGCCTGCTTGTTTGTCACTATAGATATCTCGCATGTTATTAACAAATAGCACACAAGCAGCAAGCCCACCGCATCCTGTGGCAGGTAACAGATGACTTAGTTGAAACTGACTCGTTTGTAAATAAGCACTTCCTAAAACGCCTAGCCAACCGAAGAATATCAGTACAGCCACCTCCCCCATTGCGCGGTATCCATAAGGACGTTTGCCCATGGTATATGCCATCGCAGCGATGATAGCGAGCACACCAAATCCTAGAAATAGCAGAAAGTCGCGCAGGCTATCAAAGCCAATGGCAATTAAGATAACACCTGAGCAAAAGGTTAATAACGCCCAACCTACTATTAATCGCTTCAAGTGTTTCGCGCTAATCTGACCACTGGCCATCACTCGCTGTGGACTATTATCATCCCGATTGGCATCAGTGCCTTTGACGCCATCGCCATAGTCATTAGCAAGATTGGATAATATTTGCAGAGCCAATGCGATCCAAAGTGTTAATGCGAAGACCAGCCAATTGTGACTGGTAAGCGATTGATTAGAAGAGACTATCTCAGAAAAAGCTAAGCCAGTACCACAAAGGATACTGGCTACGGCTAAAGGAAAGGTGCGAGGACGAGCGGCTTGAATAAACGTAGAGACAGTAAACATTGTTAAACCATCGCTCACAATAAATAATAGAGGACTGACAGCTATTAATTTAACCTTTAACTTTGGCTTTTAAAGTAGACACAATGCCAGATAACGCATAAATGACACCGATGGCTAAAATACCAACGGGAATATCATACAAAACAATACCCATCACCAATACAGCGATAATCAATGCCACAAAAGGCACTTTCTTTTTATCAAATTCTTTAAAGCTATAGTATTTAAGGTTACTGACCATTAATAAGCCGCAAATAACGACCCACACCGCAGCGATTATCATTACTTGGGTGTCATATTGACCGACCCAGTGATTGTGATCAATCGCGACCATTACTGCACTGGTTATCAAAATAGCCGCTAACGGACTGGCCAAACCAATAAAGAATTTCTTATCAACTTCACCGATTTGCACATTAAAGCGTGCCAAACGAAATGCGGCACAGGCAGTAAACACAAAGGCACATGCCACACCGATACGCCCTAGAGGCTGCAGCGCAAAGCTATAAATAAGAATTGCTGGTGCCACCCCAAAAGCAAGCATATCGGCTAAAGAGTCATATTGCTCACCGAACGGGCTTTGCGCATTTAGCATACGCGCTACTCGCCCATCTGCCCCATCCAAAATACCGGATAAGAAGATGGCCAATGATGCTTTATAAAACTCACCTTGGGTACTCGATAAAATAGAAAAGAAGCCAGACAACAAAGACAGCGTGGTAATCAGGTTAGGTGCTAGATACACACCGCGGCTAACCACTGGCTTACCGTCAGCTACTTCTTCTTCAATAATATCAAAGGTTAAACCATCATAATCACCACTTTCAGCAATGCGGCGATTGTAATCACTGTCTTGATGGGATATAGGTACATTGGCCGTACCTGACTCACGTGTTATAGACGCAGTAGTATGATTGGATTTGCTATTATCTGGTGTGTTTGAATGTGTTGGTGGTGTGGTCATAATAAATCCCTAATTTCTAGCACTCTGTTCCCTAACTGCTTAATATGCAATCGTTATTATGATGATAGATGTCAATGAGCTTATCAACTTTCAGACTGGGGTTATTAGATTTAACGCAGTAAATACTTGGGCCCATTGTGAGCTGAGTATAGGCGTCACCATCAGATTACTCTAATAATGACACTTCTTTTAGCTCCCTATAACGATAGACTTAAGAAATGATAGAACCCTGACTATTCTCCAACAAGCCAGCGAACGTTGACTGCTTGACTTTGTGGTAACTCAGGGGCATCTTCAGGACGCAGTAATGGCTGTAGGAAGTTTAAAATCTGACGTGCACTTTGATCAAACTGCCAAGGCGGATTAATAATCAGCATGCCGGTACCGTTTAGGCCCGCTGCTACATCATTTGGATAAACATTTAGCTCACATAACAGCTGTTTGCGAATCTCGGTACGCTTCATTTTCTTATAAAACAGCTCAACCGCATCAATATTCTTAATTGGGAACCAAAGCGCATACACACCTTGTGGCCATTTATTAGTGCTTGCCACAAGTAAATCGACCAATCGGCTAAAGTCTTTGTGCTCTTGTTCATAAGGTGGGTCAATCAAAATCACACCACGGCGTTCTACTGGTGGAATAACCGCACGGATACCTTCAAAAGCATCACGGTTATGAATACCAATCGGTAGCTGATACAGCTGATAATTTAGCGCATCGTATTCTGTATTTTTGAATTCGAAAGCTTCGGCACGTAAGTTTGCATCTGGATTCTTCTCGGCATGGTTAGCAATCCACCATGGTGAACCAGGATAAACGTGCTTGTCGTAGGTTTGACGGGCTTGCTTGATATCATCAACATATTGACGAACGGCATCTGGTACTTCAGAGATATCGGCATCCAAAATCTTTTGTACGCCGCCTTTGGCTTCGCCTGTTTTGCGCGACTCTTCACTGCTTAACGAGTAAAGACCACGACCGCCGTAAGCATCAAGAACATAATAAGGCTTACCCTTTTTGCTCATTTGATTAAGCAGTTGGACAAGTAAGATGTGTTTAACAACGTCGGCGAAATTACCGGCGTGATAGGCATGTTTGTAATTCATAAGTTGGCTTGTTTTATTGTAGAAAGTTTCGGTATCAAAAATTAGTTCTATGGTAGCATAAGCAGGTTTAAAATGAGTATATTAATAGTTAATACCCCTATTTAGCTGACTGCTTGAATGCACCCATTATAGCCCATTGCTGTTCTTTATATCTGACAATCCTATAATTGATAATTGGTTGAAATTTATTCAGGCTGTAAGGGTTAGCCGCTGATTGGCAGCTAATTCAGAATTGATAGGATACTGTACCACCCTCTACCGACTTCTATATTTTCCTTAACCTATACAAGGGTATCGGTTCATGACTAAAGTCGTTGATACGGCCGTTGAAAGTAATTTAGACACTACCCAATGGGGCTATCAAGACCCTATTACCGTCGATATTCCACCACCGCTGAAGCCAGAGGCACTAGAACAGTCCAGAGACATTGCCGAGCATATTGCGCATGAGATTTTATCAGGCGTGCCAGAAGCAGATATAAATCAGCTAGACTTGTCTGACACTCAGCAGGCTTTAAGACAAGCAGATTTTGAGGCACATTGGCAGCAACGTTTGGACGACACGGTTTTAGATGATTTTGTCAATAAAGGCTTCATCGTATTAGATAATGTATATCAGCCCACTGCGCTACTGGCGCTGCAAGCAGAGAGCGGCTTTGTTGATTACCGTGATGCGCTATTAACAGAAGGCGTTCGTCAAACGGATATCCGTGGCGACCGTATTCGCTGGATTACCAAACACTTTTTTGCCGGCTACTACTATTTACAAAGTATCAATGAATTAGCGCATCTGTTTAATCGACTGTTTTTTGCTGGTATTCGCCATAGTGAAGCACACTATGCCTGCTATCCGCCAGGGTTTGGTTATAAATGGCATTCTGATAACCCCGTTGGCCGTGATGAACGCGTTATCTCAGCGGTATTTTACTTAAATGATGAATGGACGCTTGAGGATGGCGGCGCCTTATCGCTGATTGATATGCAAAATGAGCAGCATCAATTACTACCGAAAGCCAATCGCTTGGTTATTTTTGACAGCAATCTACAGCATCAAGTCGAGATTGCCCATCGTCAGCGTTATTCTATTGCCACTTGGCTGCGCCGTGACGATGCGGTCTTTATCCCTGAACCTTAATAGCTGTTATGCTTATAAACATTAGAGTTATAACAACGACATTATCACTTACTTTATTGACTGTTTTGACCCTTTATTAACGGTTATTTATTTTCTATACATTACTTTGAGGTACCTATGAGCGCTAACAACCAATCGGATAACACCACCCATCATCAACAAGCCACGTTAGAGTTAAGTATTGACTTAATGCGTCGTGACTCTGTGACCCCGAATGACAAAGGAGCGCAGGATGTATTGGTTGAGCGCTTAGAGCCACTAGGATTTAACAGTGAGTTTATGTACTTCGGTGATAAAAATGCGACGGGCCGTGATGCTGAGGTCAAAAACTTATGGACACGACGCGGCAGCCAAGAGCCTGTTATCTGCTTTGCCGGTCATACCGATGTGGTACCAACCGGTAATCCTGATAACTGGAAAATTCCACCCTTTGAACCGACTGTTAAAGACGGCTTTCTTTGGGGTCGCGGAGCTGCCGATATGAAAACAGGTATTGCCGCTTTTACCGTTGCTGCTGAAAGTTTTGTTAAAAAACACCCTGACCATAACGGCTCGATTGCGATGTTAATCACCTCAGATGAAGAAGGGCCTTCTATTAATGGTACAGTCAAAGTTATCGAGGCATTAGAAGCTCGCAATGAGAAAATCACTTATTGTTTGGTTGGTGAGCCTTCTAGCACAGACACGCTTGGCGATATTATCAAAAATGGTCGCCGTGGTTCGTTGGGCGGTATTTTGACCGTCACTGGTAAACAAGGTCATGTCGCTTATCCGCATTTGGCAGTTAACCCCATTCACGCCCTCCTGCCAGCGCTAACTGAATTTGAAAGCGCCGTTTGGGATGAAGGTAACGACCACTTCCCTGCTACGACCATGCAAATCTCGAACATTAATGGCGGTACAGGCGCTACTAATGTTATACCTGAAACAGTAGAGGTGGTTTTTAACTTTAGATTCTCCACAGAGACCACAGAAGAAGAGCTTCGTGCAAAAACGCATGAAATCTTGGACAAACATTTTAATGCTTCTTCAAATAATAAAAGCCAAGCCACTTACGATATCGAATGGAAACTATCAGGCAATCCATTTTTAACCGCTGAGGGTAAACTGGTGGATGCGTGTAAAATAGCCGTCAAAGAAGTGACTGGTATTGATACTCAGTTATCGACCTCAGGCGGAACCTCTGACGGTCGTTTTATTGCGCCAACGGGTGCGCAAGTGGTTGAGCTGGGTGTACGTAATGCAACCATTCATCAGGTTGATGAAAAAGTAGAGGTAGACGACTTAGGTAAACTGGCACAGATATATGAGAAGATGCTAGAGGAATTGTTGTTGAGTTAATAACGTACAAGGTCATATAGGAAGGATTATCTAATGAATCGTTTCTCTAAAACATTGTCTTACATATTAATAAGCAGTGCCATTATATTATCCGGCTGTCAATCAATTGTGCAGCGTTCTAATACGTCATTAGATAATCGTAGCACTCAGCACAGCACTGAGAGCTCAAAAAATACTGTTCAAAATGATTGGGAGACAATAGCACCTATTGTCAAGAAATATCGGGGTGAAATTGTCGGCCTATCTAATGACTTTAAGACCAATGGACTTGATGTCGATGTATGTTTCTATAAACAAGTATCGGCTGATTTAAAAAGTAAAATTGAGCAAGAATTAACTGAGGCAATAGGTAAAATTATTGTTGTAACGCCTTCATCACATCCAGTCCCTCCTATTGGCGGTTTAGATGAGTCTATTTATCAGAACGACCCCTGTGTTTATTAACTAGGAGCATATCCGATATTCGACTATTGCAAATCTTTTTCAATTAAAAAAGCCCGACGCTTAATAAGTATCGGGCTTTTTACGGTCAAATTTTGATAGCCAGATTAATCCGCTTCATCAATCCAGTTCATTTGGATGGCTTCTAAGATACCTTCGTTTGATTTACTAGGGTCATCATCGAAGTTCTCTAACTCAGTTACCCAGCGGTGTAAATCGGTAAAGCGAATATACTGTGGGTCGGTATCTGGAAATTTCTCGACAAGCTCGATAGCGATGTCTAGGCTATCTGTCCATTTTAGTTTTTGGTTCATAGTGGCTTCCTTTTGGCATTAAAGTAAAGTTAACTTGTAATTTATGGCTTAAGCTCAGCTAGCATACCAGCTAGTTATAAAGAGGGTAGATAGCTAGTGCGACTCTTAAAGTATGCGATAGATTTTAGCATATTTTGGATATTAGCTTTGCGTTAGGTGTGGTTTAGCCTCGATTGAAGCGGATATACTGCATGGCAGGACGAGTTGCAGGCGCTTGTGATGCAGTGGCGCGCAGAGCAAGCGACACGGCATCGCTTAGCGGCTGCCTCATCATGACTTGCAGATAGTAGCGAAAAGCGAGAGTAGCTACTGATTGGATAGCTTTCAAGCCAAAATCTGTGGTTGCGATGAGTTATTGAGATTTGATGGCTTGTTGATTGCTATTCCATGTGCTGATGACTTCGGTTAGGTGCTCGTGTTGCAGACCCAAAATTTGCGGTTTGTGCAAGGTGTCTTCCTCGGTTAATACAAATTTGGTCAGACCGATTGCCATTAGCGTGTTTTTGACATAAAAATGATGCTGAAAGTAGAGGTATTTGCTATCCCAGCCTTCAAGCTTGCTGGTGACGGTTATTTTGTTCCATAGTTTGATTTCTTTGAGATAAACCATTTCTTGCATGGCGATGACCCAGCCTAGCTTTTGGTACTGGGTTTGATGGGTGAGCGTGGTGAGCCAGCCGGTGATGTTGAGCTCGATAAAGGATAGATAGCGGTAGTTGGGTAGATGGTCCCGAAAGCCCATATCGTGTGGCAAAATACGATGACTGCGGGTGAAGGGTTCAAAGGTGTCTCTTTCATTGTGGGCTGTGCTGTATGTTACAGTTTTGGATGACGGCTTTTTGGGTTTTGAGAGCTCACGTTTTAGGAGCATCATTAAGATAAAAAATCGGATTAACATATTCATGGGCAGCGCTCCTATTAAGGTGTTCAGTATTTATGACTTAGATTACATAAAGGATATAAATGAGTAAATGCCAGTCTATACAGGCATGTAGCTGTTGTCAGCTGACAAAATATAAAAAAATTAACGTTTTGTAGGTTGAAACTTTATCCACTTAACCCCATTTTCAATACAACCCCATAGCTCATTGTAGAGTGACATTAATGATTAAAACATTCTGCCCAATAACAATACTTTATGAGTGATATGGGTACCTTTTATTAACCTAACTGAAATTTTTAATGGAGTGAACAATGAATATTCGCCCTTTACATGACCGCATCGTTGTCCGCCGTGTGGAAGAAGAACAAAAAACTGCCGGTGGCATCTTATTGCCAGGTTCTGCTCAAGAAAAACCATCTCAAGGTAAAGTCCTTGCTGTTGGTAATGGTCAAATCCGTGAAAACGGTGAAGTACGCGCTCTTGACGTAAAAGTTGGCGATACTGTTTTATTTGGTCAATATGCAGGTCAAACTGTAAAAGTTGACGGCGAAGAATTATTAATTATGAAAGAATCTGACGTATTAGGTGTTCTAGAAGGTTAATTAATTCGATTGCGATTGCAATCGGGTGCCTCTCTCATTGAACAATTAACAACAGATACTTCTCATTCATAAACAGAAAACTCATTAACTAAAATAATTGGAGAGTAATTCTCATGGCTAAAGACGTAAAATTTGGCATTGATGCCCGCAAACAAATGATGGACGGCGTAAATATTCTGGCAAACGCTGTAAAAGTAACGCTAGGCCCTAAAGGCCGTAACGTGGTTATCGATAAATCTTTTGGCGCACCTTCAATCACTAAAGATGGTGTTTCAGTTGCTAAAGAGATTGAGCTTGAAAACAAATTCGAAAACATGGGTGCTCAGCTTGTTCGTGAAGTTGCGAGCAAAACAAACGACGTGGCCGGTGATGGTACGACTACGGCAACTGTATTGGCTCAGTCTATCTTACAAGAAGGCATGAAGTCTGTTGCTGCTGGCATGAACCCAATGGATCTTAAACGCGGTATCGACAAAGCGGTTAAAGTATCTGTTGAAGAGATTCATAAACTTGCGACGCCTGCTGACGATTCTAAAGCGATTGCTCAAGTAGGTTCTATTTCTGCTAACTCTGACACCAAAATAGGTGAGCTTATCTCTGAAGCAATGGAGAAAGTAGGCAAAAAAGGCGTTATCACTGTTGAAGAAGGTTCAGGCTTTGAAGATTCTTTAGAAGTGGTAGAAGGTATGCAGTTTGACCGTGGTTACATTAGCCCATACTTTGCAAACAAGCAAGATAGCCTAACTGCCGAGTTTGAAAACCCATATATCCTTCTTGTTGATAAAAAAATTAGCAACATCCGTGAAATCGTACCATTACTTGAGCAAGTAATGCAGCAAAGCAAGCCACTATTAATCATTGCTGAAGATGTTGAAAACGAAGCATTAGCAACATTAGTTGTGAACAATATGCGTGGCGGCTTAAAAACGTGTGCGGTTAAAGCACCAGGTTTCGGCGATCGCCGTAAAGCAATGCTACAAGACATCAGTATTTTAACTGGCGGTACGGTTATCTCTGAAGAAGTGGGCTTAAGCTTAGAGACTGCTACTCTAGAGCACCTAGGTACTGCTAAGAAGGTAACGGTTGGTAAAGAAAACACCGTTATCGTTGATGGCGCTGGTCAAAAATCTGACATCGAAGCACGTGTTGAATCAATCAACCGTCAAATCGAAGAGTCTACTTCTGACTACGATAAAGAGAAACTACAAGAGCGTGTTGCTAAATTATCAGGTGGCGTCGCCGTTATCAAAGTTGGCGCAGCGACTGAAACCGCTATGAAAGAGAAGAAAGACCGTGTTGATGATGCCCTACATGCGACTCGAGCTGCTGTAGAAGAAGGCGTTGTACCCGGTGGTGGTGTTGCTCTAGTACGTGCATTAAACGCACTTGCTGACCTTAAAGGCGACAATGACGACCAAAACGCAGGTATCAACATCTTACGCCGTGCGATGGAAGCCCCTTTACGTCAAATCGTTACTAACGCCGGTGCTGAAGCATCTGTTGTGGTAAACGAAGTGAAGAATGGTTCTGGTAACTATGGTTACAACGCAGCTTCTGGCGAATATGGCGATATGTTAGAGATGGGTATTCTTGACCCTGCTAAAGTGGCTCGTTCAGCACTTGAGCATGCAGCATCAGTAGCAGGCTTAATGCTAACTACTGAAGCGATGATCACTGAGAAAGCGGAAAGTGGTGATGATCCTATGGCTGGCATGGGCGGTGCTGGTGGTATGGGCGGCATGGGTGGTATGATGTAATCATCTCCCTATCCGCTTATGATACGCTTCATGCGTAAATAGCCAACAAAAACCCCGATAGGCAATCGCTTATCGGGGTTTTTTATTGTCTTTTTATTTTGATGGTTTTACCTTAAAAGTCATTTCAATTTATTGACTCGCCTCATCACGTCTAAACACCCACGTTTTATCATCTGATAAATCATCAACATAATAATAATCAGCCAAATCAAACTGCTTTAAATCTTCAGCCTTAGTGATTTTATTATCAGCGGCGTATTTCACCATTAGGCCACGTGCTTTTTTGGCATAAAAACTAATGACTTTATATTTGCCATTTTTCTCATCTTCAAATCGCGGTGTGATGATATCAGCATTCAAAGACTTCTTTTTAACCGCTTTAAAGTATTCATTTGAAGCAAGGTTAATCAGTACATTATCTTCACCTTGCTTGGCAGTATCTTGCATACGCTGATTAATCACTTCAGTAATATGCTCACCCCAAAACTCATATAAATTATCGCCCTGCTCGTTTTTGAGCTTGGTGCCCATCTCTAAACGATAGGACTGAATTAAGTCTAGTGGCTTTAATACACCGTACAGTCCTGATAATACCCCTAAATGCTCATTCAGGTAAATGACCGTCTCTTTATCAAGATTATAGACATCAAGACCAGTATACACGTCACCGTCGAACAGATAAGCAGCCGGTTTGGCATTGTCATCGGTGAATGGCTTATCCTCACTCCATGCCCAATCTTGATTGCGCTGTGCATTGAGCTGAGCCAAATCATCAGAGATGCTCATTAATTCTTGCAGATCAATCGGTTCTTTTGACTTTAATATCTTCATCAATGCTTGCGAGTACTCAATCAGCTCTGGCTGACTATAGTAGTTGCCCACATTAACCGGTACCGCATCGCTCTCATTTAAGCTCTTTGCTGGAGATAATACGAAATACATAACGCCTCCTCGATGTATTGAAATTTAATTGATTATTATTTTAACTAAGCTGTTTTAGATGTATTCCTAAAAATGTAGTTCTAAATTCTTAGGCTCGCTATTTATGAACACTTAGTGATTGATTTGTTATTTTAACTGCTATGGTGCGCTATATGTGTTTAATTGACCTAATTATTTAAAGATAGGCTATTTGGATTTAAGCGTATCATAACTTTTTATAATGAGACAGTCGTTGTATCACCTCTAAACCTACCTTCTGATATTTTCCCAAAATCATTTTTTTAACGATACACATAACAGTATGTTATGTGATAGCCTGTAATTCATTGTCGGTATAACCTAAAGTTTGTTTCTAAAGGTTACTGGTCGGTCATGTTTCTGCAATGAAATTATTTGATTTATATTCTTATAATAAATATTAATGATGACTTTCTCATAACCATTTATTTAAATGATAACCTTTAGTTTTGTATTGCGTAACCGGAGGTTTTTTAGCGGCTAAGATAATTGCGCTTAAACATCGGATGTGAATGCGGAGAAAGTTTAGATAAACCATACAGCTAGGAGCGAACATGATAATAGGCACTATCCAAGCAAAGCAGGCACATGAAGGTCGCGTTGCCATCACTCCAGATTCAGTTAAGAAGCTGACCAAACTTGGTCACGAAGTGATTATTGAATCGGGTGCAGGTCAACATGCCTATTACGATGACACCGCTTATACCAATGCTGGCGCCAAAGTAGCCAGCGAAGCTGAGGTCTTAAGCAAAGCGCAGATTATTTGTGTTGTGCAGAATCTAACTGCTGAGCAAATCGCTCAGTTGTCCTCTGGCAGCATTGTGATTGGCATGCTTGATCCTTATCGCAACGATCAGCTAGATAATTATGCCAAGCAAGGCACCACTGCTTTTGCGATGGAGCTGTTGCCACGTACCTTATCGCGTGCGCAAAACATGGATGTGTTGTCCTCACAGGCCAACCTTGCCGGTTATAAAGCGGTGTTAATGGCAGCCAACGAGTATGCCCGCCCCTTCCCTATGTTTATGACCTCAGCCGGTACCGTTAAGCCTGCCAAAGTCATCGTGCTTGGTGTGGGTGTTGCCGGTCTACAAGCCATTGCAACAGCCAAACGCTTAGGCGCTGTGGTTGAGGCCAGTGATTTACGACCGTCAGTAAAAGAGCAAGTAGAGTCTCTAGGCGGTAAATGGCTAGATGTACCGATGAGTGATGAGGAAAAAGAAAAAGCCAAATCAACTGGCGGTTATGCATGGACACCGTCTGAGCAGTATATGAAAGATCAGGCAGCGGTGGTCGATAAAGCCGTTTCTAATGCTGACATTATTATTACCACTGCACAGATTCCAGGACGCAATGCGCCGCGTCTGATTCATAAGACGACGCTGGATAAAATGAAAGCCGGTTCGGTGCTTATTGATATGGCAGCCAGCTCAGGCGGTAACGTTGAGGGTACCAAATCTGGCGAAACGGTTATCACTGATAATGGCGTGCGTATCATTGGTGCGGCGAATATCCCTGCCACATTGGCAGCACAGTCCTCGGACTTATATGCCAACAACTTAGTGAACTTTATTACTACACTATTTGATAAAGAAAATGGCAATGTACTGACGATTAATCTTGAAGATGAAATCCAAGGCGCATTGGCAGTAACCCATAATGGTGAAGTGCGTTTGCAGCGTAAATAGTCGCTTTAGGGATTAAAGCAGCTGCGCTTAGTAGGTAGTTAACACTTATAAATTTAAGAATTAGCTATCTACTAATTAAGTATTTAACATTCAAATACTTAGCGCTTATATGTACAAATTTTAGAAGATATTAGGAGAAGATTATGCTTGCTACGGTATTAGCAACCGCACCACTGGGGGCAGCCGTTACTAGTGGCACGCCGTTTGTGGCGATATTTACCATTTTTGTCCTTGCAATTTTTGTGGGTTATTACGTGGTTTGGGGTGTTACCCCTGCCCTGCACACGCCGCTTATGGCTGTGACCAATGCTCTATCAAGTATTGTGATTGTCGGCGCTATGCTGCAGACCATTTATATTAGTGGCAGTGCCATTTCAGTGACCAGTATTTTAGGTGCCTTTGCTGTGTTTCTAGCCAGTATTAACATCTTCGGCGGCTTCGCAGTCACTGAGCGTATGCTTGCTATGTTCAAACCAAAAGCCAAAAAAGCCAAACCAGCGACAGATACCGAAGGAGGTGATGCATGAATCCAGATGTAACTCATATGAATTGGATTGCGGCTCACGCAGATTGGTTTTACCTCGTTGGTGCGATACTATTTATCTTAACCTTACGTGGTTTATCTAGCCCAAAGACGGCTATTCGTGGTAACCGCTTTGGTATGGCGGCAATGGCCATCGCTGTTGCGACTACTTTCTTCTTAGCAGAAGGTCCGGTATTGTGGCTGATTATTGGTGCGATGATATTGGGCGCTTTAGTCGGTATCTGGAAAGCCAAAACCGTTGCTATGACTGAAATGCCAGAAACCGTGGCCTTGATGCACTCCTTTGTTGGTTTAGCAGCAGTCGCGATTGCGCTAGCGACAGTTTTAAACACGACTCATGAGCACAGTACAATTGCCCGTGTTGAGCTATTTATCGGCTGCTTTATTGGTGCCATTACTTTCTCAGCTTCTGTCTTTGCCTTCGGTAAATTGGGTGCGAAAAAGTGGGCGAAAACAGTGGGCGGCGCTTGGGTTAAGCCCGTTCAACTGATCCTATTTGTTGCCATGATTGCCTTTGGTGGTATCTATTTTGTCACCGAATCAATGGCTGCTTTCTATGCTATGACAGCCTTAGCGGTTGTGTTCGGCTGGATGTGGATTGCGCCAATCGGTGGCGGTGATATGCCAGTGGTTGTGTCATTACTGAACTCATTCTCAGGTTGGGCAGCAGCAGGTATTGGTTTTACCCTTGGTAACTCAATGCTTATCATTGCAGGCTCATTGGTTGGCTCGTCAGGTGCGATTTTATCTTACATCATGTGTAAGGCTATGAACCGCTCACTATTAAACGTATTGTTCGGCGGCGTAGGTACAACAGCTGCGGTAGCAGGCGATGCTGATGGCGCGCCTAAGACTTATAAGTCTGGCTCTGCTGAAGATGCGGGCTTCTTAATGAGTAATGCCAGCGATGTGATTATTGTCCCAGGTTATGGTATGGCACAAGGCCGTGCACAAAACGCGGTAAAAGAGCTGTATGAGTTATTAAAATCTGAAGGCGTTAATGTTCGCTTTGCTATTCACCCTGTAGCGGGTCGTATGCCAGGCCATATGAACGTTCTACTTGCTGAAGCAGACGTGCCTTATGATGACATTTTAGAGATGGATGAGATTAACTCAGATTTCCCAAGCACTGATGTGGTACTCATTATTGGAGCAAACGACGTGGTTAACCCATCTGCTAAAGATGATCCAAACTCACCAATTTTCGGTATGCCAATTTTGGATGCCGCAAAAGGTCAAACCGTTATGGTCATCAAACGCTCAATGAGCACTGGTTATGCTGGTCTTGATAACCCATTGTTCTACTTAGACAAAACTATGATGATCTTTGGTGATGCTAAGAAAATGGTTGAAGAGATGGTACGTACTATTAATGGCGGTGGACACTAACCCACTATCTATAAGTAATAACTTAATAAAAAGACAGCTTAGGCTGTCTTTTTTATGTCCTCTTAAAACTGGCTATAATCTGAAATGGTTACAAGACAAGCGAGCGCAAGTACTACAAGTGTAGGCTTAGCAAGGTTAACGCCGTCACCCTTTAGCTAGCCGTTCTCTGACTAGTTGTTACTCGAAGCTATATTACTTACCCTATGGTTACCAACCCTTATGAATACGCGCCTGTGGAAAGGTTGGCTAACAAAACACCCCCAATAGCGCCCTTGGAAATGTAACAAGGTATGACCATATATAGGGTATAGTAAGTAATAATTTATCCCACTTAAATACGCTGCTTGTTAATCGCTAGATATTTAATTATTAAAATAACCGCGAATAATGGCACAAACGAATACTAATTGATGAGGTCAACCCTATGTTTAACGCATTAAAAAATATCAACACTAAGAAACTTGCTGCCGGCATTGGTTTGTCAACCGCAACTGCCGTTGCTTCTACCTCGGGTATTGCAGCGACTAGCTTAACGCCTATGACTGCTGATTATAATTTGACGGTGGATAACAAATATAACGGTACCGCAACGCGTAGCCTAACCAAATCAGGCACCACTTGGAACTATAAGGTAGATGCAAGAGCCGCCGGTATCGCTTCTGCTAAGCAGCGTAGTACTTTTACGCTCAATGGCAATACCATTATTCCAACTTCTGCTAGCACCAATTTTAAGTTATTTGGAGTCGGTAATACGCATAATATTAAATTCAGCAACTCTGGTAAGACCATTAGCAGCACTTACCGCGGTAAAACCAGTAATTTATCAGCACCAAACAGAGCTTTTGATGATTTAAGTCTTGAAGCTCAAATTAGACAAGACTTATTGTCAGGTAAATTCTCTGGCAACTACAATATGGTTAAGAAAAACAAAATCGAGAAAGCACCGTTTAGACGTGCTGGTAATGCCAAAGTAACCGTTCCGGCTGGTACTTTTGATACTGTCCGTATTGACCGTATCCATGACGATAATGACCGTGCTACTAGCTTCTGGTTAGCGCCAAGTTTGGACTATCTACCGGTTCGAGTACTACAGAACAACGATGGTCGCCGTATGGAAATGACATTAACCAAAGTTCGTTAATAGCGGCTTATCGTTATAAATAATTAAAACAGAATCGTTGAATATAAAAGCAAAAAGCACCACCAGTTATCTGGCGGTGCTTTTTTATAGCGATTTATTAATACAGTTGGCTTAAGCCATACTTACGCTGCGTAACTGAGTGTGATGACGCTTCGTTTGTAGCCAATAAATCACTGCATATAAGCTAACGCCAATGGCGTAACTGACGTATTCATGTGGTAGGTTTAACCAACCTTGAACCATATTCGGTATCATTAATAAGACAGTAATGCCAATTAGCAATATCACTTCTAGCCAGTTGGTTTTAACACGTATCCAGCGCTGAGTGGCTGATGAAAATGCCAACATACCAAGTACCGCCATACCGAAGATAAGACCAATCTCAAATGGATTGGTAATCCACTGCCATCCTGACGGGTCTTTTGGATTGGCAGGATCTACCCCATCAATCAATAGCAGTTTACTATTGAAGAAGAACATAAAGGGTAGAATCGCCGTTCGAATATCGTAAGCAAAGCCTTGCAAACCTGTCTTAATAGGATCGGATTTGGCAATCCCTGCAGCAGCATACGCTGCCATACCCACAGGCGGCGTATCATCCGCTAAGATACCAAAGTAGAAGACGAATAAATGCGCGGCAATCGCAGGCACTAGATAGCCCAAGTCGCCACTTAACCCGAGAATAACAGGTGCCGTTAATGAGGCCATAACGATATAGTTGGCAGTGGTTGGTAGACCCATACCCAGTATGAGCGATACTACCGCAGTTAGCGCCAACACGGCTAAAATATAACCACCTGACAGCACTTCGATCACATCGGCTAATATCAGGCCTATACCGGTGATGGTCACTGAGCCGACCACGATACCGGCCACACCGGTCGCTACCGCAATCGGTACCATATTTTTGGCACCGTTAATCATACCGGCGATAATATCAACGAAAGCTGATTTACCGTTATCAACCACACTACGACCATCTTTTTTCCACAGCGACTTAATAAAGGGCTGAACCACCATAATTGCCATCAATACCAAAATACCATTAAAGGCAGCACGCTGCGGTGACATACGTAGTATCACTAAGGTGTACATCAAATAAAACACTGGCAATAAAAAGTGTAACCCGCTAACAAATACAGTCCAAACTTTTGGTAAGCGATCTTTGGCTTCCCCTTTAATACCCAGTTTCTTTGCTTCTAAATGCACAATATAGAACAGAGCAATGTAGCTCACAAAAGCAGGAATCGCTGCTGCCATAATAACGCCAGCGTAATCCATACCCAAAAACTCAGCAATAATAAACGCCGCTGCGCCCATAATCGGTGGCATCAACTGACCATTGGTCGACGCTGCAACCTCAACAGAAGCCGCTTTATGCGCAGGAAAGCCCAGTCGCTTCATTAACGGGATAGTAAAGGTACCGGTCGTTACTGTGTTGGCAATCGATGAGCCTGAAATAATACCCATCATACCAGAGGCAGCAACAGATGCTTTGGCAGGGCCACCATCGAATCGGCCTAACGCTGCATAAGCCAAATCAATAAAGTACTTACCCGCACCGGCTCGCTCTAATAGCGCACCGAATAAGACAAACAAGAAGACATAACTAGCGCTAACGCCCAATGGCACACCGAAAATACCTTCAGTGGTCAAAAACATCTGACCCATCATTTTATTGATGCTAGCGCCTTTATGCGAGATCATCTCTGGCATAAATTGACCAAACTTCACATAGCCCAAAAACGCTAGGGCAATGATTGCTAAGGCCGGACCTAATGCGCGACGTGATGCCATGAGCAATAGCACAATACCAGCAATAGCCGCCCAAACATCGACGGGTAACCAAGCACCGGAGCGTGCATTAAGTGCATCATAGAATATAAAGATATATAAAGACGTACCCCCTGCCGCAATCGCCAACGCATAGTTCCATATTGGAATACTGCTCATGGTCTTTTTGGTACGGAACATGGGGTACATCAAGAAGGTCATGACCAAGGCAAACGCTAAATGAATGGATCTAACAAACACGTCATTAACGGGTAGCAATACCACGTACAACTGAAAAAATGACCAGAAAAAAGCGATGACACCAATAATCATATAGCCGAATGAATTGGTCGGCAGCACACGCTTACCTTCCAAAACATCTGCGCTATCGATATTAGGATCATTAATATCTGTATTTAGCGGATCTGAGTTTGCTATTGCAGGCTCTGAGTGATTATTATTCACGGTCCTCTCCAAAAGGGGTGGTAGTCAGCGCTTTATTCAATCAAGGTCATATAGAGGTGCGTAACGGTACTGGCTACTGCCCTACTTTTACTGTGCTATGTATGATGACTATCGGTAGGCTGACTATGATTTGATTATATGGATTAAAAAAAATAAGCACAGACAAGGTGCCAGTGCTTATTCTTAAGTTAACGCATCATAATTGCTTACGATTGAGCGCTGTCTTTACCGATACCTTCTTTTGCAAACACAGCCGCTGCTGCTGGATGCTGAGGAACTGCTAGACCGTCTAATAAAGATTCTTTAGTGATATTCTTGTAGGCCGGATGCGAATCTTTGAACTCATCAAAGTTGTCTAAAATCGCTTGAGTAATCGCTGTTACTGCATCATCACTCATATTTTCACGAGTAACCAATACTGCTTTTACACCCAAACTTGGTACATCGGTTTCAACACCTTCATAGTCAGAAGCCGAAATCACACCTTTGGCATAATAAGGGTTATCTGCAATTAGGCCATCAATAGCCGCGCCATCGATAGGCACTAAATCGATACCAACTGAGTTAGCCGCATCTTTAATATTGGCAGTAGGATGACCAAACATACCGAAGTAACCATCAACCTTTTTGTCTTTTAGCATGGTTGGGCCTTCAGATGACTTAAGCTCATTTACAAGCGCTAAATCATCTAAGCTAATATTTTCAGCAGCCAGTACAGACTCTGCTGTCATACGCGTGCCACTACCTGGTACATCGATATTAATACGCTTGCCTTTGATATCCGCTAAGGTTGCGATGTTGGCGTCTTTACGCACCACAAGCGCTAATAGCTCTGGATAAATAGCCAATACACTGCGAAGCTCTTCAACAGGTGCATCACTGAATTTACCTTGACCATTGAATGCTTGATAAGCGGTATCACTTTGGCTAATACCAAAATCAAGCTCGCCGGCTTTAATGGTATTCACGTTATAAACTGAGCCGCCTGTTGATTCCACAGAACAACGAATTGGCGATTCAGCTGCTTTTACCATACGGCAAATGGCGCCGCCAGTAGGATAATAAGTACCGGTTACACCGCCAGTGCCAATAGTAATAAACTTCGTATCGCCAGCGGTTTCGCCGCCAGTTGCTGTATCGTCAGCAGGTTGTGAACAACCGGTAATTATCGCAATACCGAATGCCATTGCGGTTAAAGAGGGAAATAATTTCATGGGGACCTTCCGATTTGGTTAAATAGAGTTAACTTATTCGTCCTTATCAATTTTTATTTAATACAATTTGATAACAATAAGTTGCAATCTGTTAATACTAATACAGATTGTTAACCAAGTCTAGTGCTCATCTTTTTAATAGATTATTAAACCTCTCTTAGTACCACTAGTGACAGCCAGTTTTATCTACAGTCTATTTATGCCCTTGCGGACCGTTCATTGATGGCAACTTTTTGAGCAGTTTAAATAGCCACACATTAACCAACAAAATCAGTAGCGTATCTAACAAATAAATAGGTAGCGCCAGTCTTCCACTGTCATAAAAACGCTCAAACACCGTCACGCCGCTTGCCCCCAAATATACCAAGGTCAGCATACTAATCACTAATAGCATATACGGTGATTTACCCTTAACGAGCCAAGGCGTTACCAACAGTGCGGGTATTAACCACAGTAGCTGCCAAACCATACCCCCGACAATATTAGGTTGGGTACCGAGTGTTTGATTGAGCAGAATTGGTAACCCAATAGCTCGGTAAGCCAACCATGCCAGCCACGTTAATCGTAAACGACCTTGTAGCTTATTAATCACAGCCAGCGCATTCGCCTCATTTTCAATAGGCGTTTTCGTACCACGAGCTGCCATAAACTAAGCCCACTTCGTATTTAATAAAGCTTTGGTCGCAATCGCCAAACGTTTACCTTGGGCAATGGCCAATGTGCGCTCATCTTGAGTAACCGGTTCATCATGAGCAACACCGCTCACATGAGTGGCGCCATAAGGGGTTCCGCCGCGATTGGTATTGCCAAGCTCTGGATTTGAATATGGTAAACCCAAAATCATCATACCGTGGTGCATAAGCGGCATCATCATAGTCAGTAGCGTTGTCTCTTGCCCGCCGTGCATTGAGCCGGTACTGGTGAATACGCAAGCAGGCTTATTCTGTAGATTACCTGCCAGCCATAAGGTCACTGTGCTGTCCCAAAAGTGCTTCATCGCGCCGGCCATATTACCGAAATGGGTTGGGCTACCTAAAGCCAGACCAGAACAATTTTTCAAATCATCCATAGTACAATATAAATCGCCTTCATCTGGAATAGACGGTTTAATCTCAGTGGTCTCTGCAGCCACAGTCGGTACAGTGCGAATACGCGCTGTCATACCGGCATCCTCAATACCCTGAGCAATGGCATAAGCAAGCTCTTTGGTGGTGCCATACTGTGAGTAATACAGCACAAGTACGTAGTTTGATGCGATTAAAGAAGTGTCTTGAGTTGTCATGGTGTTGGGCCTTCTAGAGTTCAACGGTATTAATAGATGGATGCTAGGGTAATAAATAAAGTCATCAATCCGTAAAGATGCATATAATAATCATTAAAAAGGGGTTAATAAGGCGCTTATATTGTCAAATTAAAGGGGGACTCTCATATAAGACACCATATAACATCAGCATCATATCATTATGGCATAAACATTCTTCACAATTAATATACGAATTTTTGTTAAACTAGCCACAATTTCCACTACTAACCATAAGCCGACATGGAAAATTTATTAAAAAAACTGCCCTTTTATGACCAAACTTGGTTTAGCTTTCTACGCTTTTTAATCAGTCATTATTTTGAAGACAATTGCCAACAGAAAGCCGCCTCACTAACCTATACCACCCTGTTATCCATCGTTCCTATTATTACAGTGCTACTGATGATTTTATCATCTGTACCTGCATTAGAATCGGTGCGTGAGCAGATATCACAGGTTATTTATAGCAACCTATTGCCGCAATCAAGCATTCAGGTTAGTGATTACATCAATAACTTTGCCGAAAAATCGAGCAACTTAACCGCTATCGGTGCCATGGTATTGTTTGTCACTACTATTATGACACTGACTACGGTTGAGCGTGCCTTCAACCAGATTTGGCGCGTTGAAGACCGTTCGGGTGGCCTTAAAAGTGTGATGCGTTATTGGACCATCATTACGCTAGGACCTTTGGTTTTAGGTACAGCATTTATCGTCTCAAGTGCGGTTCAAAGCTTAAGCTTTTTAAACCAACAAGTCGCCGGCTACGGCATTGATTGGGGCTTTTGGGTTCAAATTGCCTCTTATGCGGTGACTATGGCCGGCTTTGTCGGTATGTACTGGTTTATTCCTAAGGCAAAAGTGCCGATTAAAAATGCCGCTATTGCTGGTATTTTTGTGGCGGTTTTATTTGAGCTATTAAAGCATGTCTTCGGTACCGTTATGGCGAACTTCACCAGTTATGAAGCCATTTATGGTGCCTTTGCGGCATTGCCGATTTTCTTATTATGGATTTATCTATCTTGGAACCTAATCTTAGTTGGGGTCGAGATTAGCTATACCTTGACTATCTTTGAAACCGGTGAGGTCTATCCACGCCATCCTCTGCTTAGCTTATTGGATATGCTCAATCTGGTTTATGACCGTTATCAACAAGGTGAGTCCGTTAGCGAGCAAGAGCTACGTAACGTGCTCGGCCGTAAAGAGTTACCAAAATGGTACACCTATATTAACTATCTAAAAGATTGTCATCTAATTGCAATTACCGATGACGATGACTATATCCTCAAAAAAGACTTGGACAACATCACGCTTTGGGAGTTTTATCGCACCCTGCCTTATCCACTACCAATTAAAGATGAACTTGATGAGATGGATCCTAATACCAAGGAGCCTTGGCTGAGCTTATTAAGCAAGCGTTTTATTCATACCGAAGATTACGCCAAGCAAGAGTTAAACATTCCTCTGTCTGTTGTCTTCTCAAAAGGGGGGCCACGTGCAAAAACGGACACCGATGAGGAAAGAGAGCGCAAAGAGCAGCAAAAAGGGACTCTTGAAGCGGAAACGTTTGAAAGAGAAGCTAAGGTAACAAAGGATAATAAGGGTAAAGAAGCCATCATTCCTCAAGGAGATGATGAGGACTATGCCTCTGATTCAAGTAAAAAGAAAGGGCATAAAAAGCACGGTCTGTTAGGTGTGCTAGCACCGCATGGTGACAAGCCACTGATTACTGAAGACGATAACCCTGAAAAGTAACTCAAATATGGTCTATAGAGCATGGTAATAATTCTATAGAGCATGCTATTAATTTGACCGTTCTCTTATCCTCTTAATAACATCCAAACAAGCGCGGTCTAATATTGCTCTTATTTGGGTTCATCCTTTTCAAATATATTTAGGAATAATACAAATATCATGGAGCACAATACCGGCCTCAGCATTCTGGAAATCAGTGCTATTTTTTTAAGTATTACCGCCCTACTGGCTTATGTAAATAAGCGGTTTATCGGCTTGCCTACTACCATCGGCGTGATGGTCATCTCGCTTTTAGTGTCTATATTTGCCATATTTTTAGGGTTTATGGGATTTGATGAGCTAATTGATTATGAAAAAGGCTTATTGGCAGAGCTAGATTTCACAGAAGTGCTGCTTGATGGCATGTTATCGATGCTGCTGTTTGCCGGCGCTCTGCATGTCAATATCAGTGACTTGCGCGCTTATAAATTGCCAATCGCTATCTTGGCCTGTTTGGGTACGATTATCTCATCCGTTTTAATCGCAGCCGCTGTCTACTTCACTATGCCACTGCTTGGTTTTGACTTATCTTTTATCTGGTGCTTATTATTCGGCGCGCTTATCTCACCGACTGATCCTATTGCGGTGATGGGTATTCTAGCCTCCGCCGGCGCTCCAAAAAGCTTAGAGACGGTTATCGCAGGCGAGTCGTTGTTTAATGACGGCATTGGTGTGGTTATCTTTGTTATCTTACTGGGCATTTTGGCCAGTGGCGACATTCCTACCGGCTCGTACATTATGCACGCTTTAGCCGTAGAAGCCGGCGGTGGTATCGTCTTTGGACTTGTTCTAGGCGGATTTTTGTATTATCTACTACAAAGTATCAATAGCTATCAAGAAGAAGTGCTTATTACCCTAGCGGGCGTTCTAGGCGGTTACGCGCTTGCCAGTCATTTCCATTTGTCTGGTCCATTAGCTATGGTCATGATGGGCTTAATGCTTGGTAACCATGGCCGAGCTTATGCTATGAGCGATGAGACTCGCCATTACATTGACTTATTTTGGGAATTAATTGACGAGATATTAAACGCTATTTTGTTTGTTCTGATTGGTTTGGAAGTGGTGGTTATTGCCTACTCTGGCAACCTATTTATTGCCGCTGCCTTGGCTATTATTATTGCGCTAGCAGCGCGCTTTATCGTGGTCGGTATGACTACCAAGACCTTTAGAAAACAATTAGATTTGCCTACCGGTGCTTGGAAGGTACTGACTTGGGGTGGTTTGCGCGGCGGTATCTCGGTAGCATTGGTATTACAGCTGCCTGTTGGCCCAGAGCGTGATATCTTATTGAGCCTGACCTATGCAATTGTCATCTTCTCCATCTTGGTCCAAGGTCTGACCATTGGTAAAGTCGCACAAAATATAAAGCCAAGTAAAACCAAAGTACTCGGCCCTAGCGTATAGCGTGACAGCAATCCGTTGAACTGCCATATTTAAAGACTGCTTATCAGATAGCTTGCGCCAAAAACAGCCACAGACACAAACTATATCTGGGGCTGTTTTGATTTATAGCGCTATAAAGACTAAGAGTCGGCAGTTAAGGCTTTACCCAAGATGACAATATCCGCCATAAAGTCTTGCATATCGCAGACATTAGGCAGCTTGCCCCACTGATCAAACCCAAACTTGCTAAACAGTGCCAGACTGGCATGATTGTGTGCAAAGATTAGGGCCAAGATATTAGTAATACCCAGACTCGGCGCTTGTGCTAACATCCATTCTAATAGCGTGCTAGCAAGACGGCGGCGCTGAAACTGATTGCTAACATAGATGCTAATCTCACTACTGATATCATAGGCCGGACGGCTTTTGACATCACTAAAGCTGCCCCATGCCATAACCTCACCCATCTGATTTTTGACCACATAAATTGGCCGCGTTGGGTGAGTTTTATGCTCATCAAACCAAGCTTGTCTATCGGCAATCGTCACTGGCTGCAAGTCTGCAGTTGAAGCTTTGGTCAAGATACTTTGATTATAAATGGCCACAATCTCAGCCAAATCATGAGCAGCGGCACGCTCTATTATTATCGAGTCTACCTGCCTTGTGATAGGGTCAAAGACCTGTGATGCCCGTGTGTCTGTTTGAATCTCGTTAATATCTAAATTTTTATTTGGCATAAGCGCAAACCTTACAATAACAACCATTAACTCATTTTGAGCATCTTAAGCTGCGATTTTACATTATAATGGGTCATTATTATTCTAGAACTTACGCAGAATACAGCTATTTGTGTCCCACATTAAAGCAAACCAATGGTCAGGCGGTCATAGCGACCATGCTTATCCGTCTTATCTTTGGTTGATATTATTTTTATATAACCGTTTGCGTTAATCAATAAGGCGTTATGAAAACAATTTTTTTAGACTTAGAACATCTCGATACCCTTAGCCAAACTCTGCCTGCTGCCAATGCCTTGACCATTGGTAATTTTGATGGCGTACATTTAGGCCATCAAGCCATGCTTGATCAGCTTAAAGCGACTGCCAGTGAGCAAAACTTGGCAACAATGGTGATGATATTCGAGCCACAGCCACGCGAATACTTTGCTCAGCTAAAGTCAGAGCCTCAGTCTGCACCGGCTCGACTGACCTCTCAAGATGAGAAACGAAGTCTATTAGATGAGTTCGGTATCGATACAGTGGTGATTGCCAAATTTAATGAAGACTTTCGCTCATTATCTGCCACTGAGTTTGCCGACCTGCTAACCGATAAGCTTCGTGTTACTGCGCTTGTCTTGGGCGATGATTTTAAATTTGGTCATGACCGAACCGGCGACAGTGAATTTTTGCGCAATTATGGCTTACCAGTGACCAACTTGCCGACCATTACCGATAGCCAAACAGGTGATGATCGTATTAGCTCAACGCGTATACGCGACCTATTACATGAAGGTGATTTGACCGCAGCCAATCAATTATTAGGCCGAGATTACAGCATTACTGGAGTTGTGGTTGGCGGTGATAAGATTGGTCGTACGCTTGATTTTCCAACGGCCAATATTGAGCTAAATCGCATTCGACCTGCCCTACATGGTGTATACGGTGTTGATGTGGTAATTTTGGATGAGGCAGGTAATGTCATCGCCAATGCGTTTGACGACTTAGCCAAACCTGAACAATCTGGTATATCTGGCCTACGGGAGCACAGCTTATTTGGCACCGCTAATATTGGTATCCGCCCTTCGGTAGACAAACCACAGGATTGGCGACTTGAGGTGTTCTTTCCAGAGTTTGCCGGTGATTTATATGGTAAGACATTAAGCGTGCGGTTCTTGCATTACCTGCATGCTGAACGTAAATACGATGGCTTAGATGCCTTAAAAGCAGGTATCAAACAAGACGTTGTTGACTTGGTTAATTGGCGTCATAAGGCAGAATAATAGCCATTAATATCGACATACGCTCAATCTCATAACAACACATCGAATAAAAAGAGGGCCTATAATTTATCAGCCCTCTTCTTATTCGATGTAAATGGGTGGTTAGAAAGCAATGATATTAACTGCCTTATTTGCCGCTTTAAAGCAGCTCTCAATACGCCCTTCGCCACACCAATCTCCGGTCACAACCCACTGTCTTTTATCATCCACGTAAGCAATCTGCTCACTGACATTCGGCTGCTGGGTAGCCGCATAACGCCAACGATGACAATCAATATAATTAGGAGCTCTAGTCTCATCCCAGCCCAATAACGCTTGGGTAGCCTTTAGCATCTGGCGCTTGATAGACTCGATATCTTCATCGACATGCGCCTGCGCCCAAGTATTGGAGGCGTGAATAGTAACACTGGATAATAATTGCTCACGACTGGGCTTATGATGTTCAAGGAATATGCGATCGACAATCGAGTGGTCGTTATTCTCAACTTCTAGAATATCCCATTCTAATGTTTCTAAAGGCTTAGGAAGCGTCTGTTGTTCATGCCAGCCGAGCATTAAGGTATAGCACGCCAGCATTTGCGGCTGCTTAATAGCTAGTAGATGCTCAAAATCTGTATCAGTCAGCAGCTCAATTGCTTGTGCTTGCGGTGCGGTGCAAATAACCCAATCAAATTTGCCCAACTCATTACCTTGTTCATCAGATAAAGTCGTTCGCTTATTCTCTTGCTCAGTAACAGACTGAGTTAAAGGTGCGACTCTAGTCTTATACTTTAATGTTGTTTGAGTGAGCGTTTTGGCAAGCTCACGTCCAAAACTGGTCATTTTCGGGCTAGCAATATAGCGCGGCTGATGAGTGGTCCACTGCTCTACCTGAGTAATATCATAGTCATTATTAGATTGCCCCTTACTAGCTGCTTGAGCCACTTTGGCAAACCATGGTTCGACTACACCTCGTTCTATCCAAGGCTGTAAATAAGATTGAAACGACGCTGATTTGGCAGTAAAAAACTGAGCGCCAAAATCAAACTGCCATTGTTTTTGACTCGCTGCCTCTGTCTTTTTAGTCGTCTGAAAATCACTGGCCTGTTTGTAACGTGTGGCCAGACGTCCTACACCAGCCGATTTTTCAAAAACGGTAATTTCAATATTTTGACCGACTTGCTGAGCCTTTTTTTCTAAAAGACTTGCCGTCATCAACCCTGTCAGACCAGCGCCAATAATGGCAATGCGTAGTGGTTCATTATTATCAGAATAAGACAGGGCTTGGTGCTCATTTATAGAGTGAGTGGTTTTTGAGGGCATAGTTAGCGTCATAATAAGGATATACCGTTTATAAGTAGTTATCGCTATTGTGACAAACTGCACAGCATTAAACCAGTGATATCAAACTCATGCCACAAAAAAGCACCGCCCAACTTAATATTGGACGGCACTTTCTGGTCGAACATAATACTCTAGACTAATAACGCTAGCCTGCTTTAACCGTAGCAATTAAGTCATCAATCACACTGGCGTCGGCTAGCGTCGACATATCGCCTAGACCTTCAAACTCGCCCGCTGCTAATTTGCGTAAGATGCGGCGCATGATTTTACCAGAGCGAGTTTTCGGTAGGGCATCCACCACATAAATCGCATCTAAGTTGGCAATCGGGCCAATCTCATTGCGTACATGACGATTAATTTCATTACGCAGTCTCTCGCTGTCCTCTTCATCATGTTTCAACACGATATAAGCACAAACGCCTTGACCTTTTAGCTCATGTGGCATACCGACAATCGCGGTTTCTGCCGCAGCTGGATGCGATACTAGCGCACTTTCAATCTCAGCCGTACCTAGACGGTGACCTGATACGTTTAACACGTCATCGACACGACCCGTAATCCAGTAATGACCATCTTCATCACGTAGCACACCATCACCTGTGAAATAGCTACCAGGGTAAGCGCTGTAATAGGTTTCTAAGAAGCGTTTATGGTCGCCATAGATAGTACGCATCTGCCCCGGCCAACCGTCAGTGATAATCAGATTGCCCTCAGTTTGACCTTCAATCTTTGTACCTTCTGAATCAACCACAGCAGGTTTGACACCGTAGAGCGGGTTCATCGCTGCACCAGGCTTCATATCCACTGAGTTTGGTAGTGGCGCCATTAAAATACCGCCAGTTTCGGTCTGCCACCACGTATCAACGATTGGGCAACGACCTTCACCAACCACGCTGTGATACCAATCCCACGCCTCTGGGTTAATTGGCTCGCCCACTGAACCTAGCAGACGTAAACTAGAACGATCTGATTGACGGACATAGGCATCGCCCTCTTTCATCATGGCACGAATCGCAGTCGGTGCCGTGTATAAAATACTGACGTCATGCTTATCAATAATTTGACCAATACGCGCCCACGTTGGGTATTGCGGTACACCCTCGAACATCACTGTGGTCGTACCATTGGCTAATGGACCATAAGTTACGTAGCTATGACCAGTTACCCAGCCTACATCGGCGGTACACCAGAACACATCGTCGTCTTTGATATCGAACACATCACGAAACGTCGATAGCGCATAAGTCAAATAACCACCTGTGGTATGTACCACACCCTTTGGCTTACCCGTCGAACCAGAGGTATATAATAAGAATAGCGGATCTTCCGCGTTCATTACTTCAGGTTCGCAGTCTTCATTGGCATTGTCGATAACGGTGTGATACCACACGTCACGGCGACCACTCATTGGTACTGAATTACCAGTGCGATGCACTACGATTACTTTTTCAACACATTCGGTGCCGTCTACATCCAGTGCTTTATCGACATTGGTCTTAAGCGGTGTATGCTTGCCGCCACGCACCCCTTCATCAGCAGTGATGACCAATTTGGCTTCACTATCGACGATACGGCTGGCCAAGCTTTCTGCAGAAAATCCACCAAACACCACGGTATGAATCGCACCAATACGTGAACATGCCAGCATAGAGACTACTGCTTCTGGCACCATTGGTAGATATAAGACAACACGATCGCCTTTACCAACGCCCATTTTGCGCATGGCATTACCTAAGCGGCAAACTTCTGAATGCAGCTCTTTAAAGGAGATGATTTTGTGTAATGAAGGGTGATCACCTTCCCAGATAATCGCTGGTTTAAAGGGATTGTCTTTTAGGTGACGATCAAGACAGTTTACCGAGACGTTTAATTCGCCATCTTCGAACCACTTGATTTTAAAGTTGTCTAAATCGTAATTAACGTCTTTTATTTTAGTTGGTTTTTTGATCCAATCAATCAGCTCAGCGCGCTTTGCCCAAAACGCTTCGTTATTTTCAATAGAGTCTTGATAGGTCTCTGCGTACTTCTCAGGAGTGGTATTGGCTCGACTTGCAAATTCGTCGCTAACTGCAAATGTTTTCATAGAATAAATTCCTTTTTATTGTGATTCCATGCCATAAAACATGAATACCATATTACGCCGGCATAATATAACCGGTTATCATGATAAAATGCCCATGGTGATTAAGATAACCATTTGAAATAAAAATCACAGCAGGGAAACCACGATACAAGCCTTTTATTAAGTAACCTATTTATTAACCCATTAACCAATCGCTTAGCCACTGTTTAATACTCACGTTACTCGCACTTTATAGCACTTGTTAGTCCTATCCCTTTGACTGTGGTACCTCATAGTTTTACTAGATTTTGATACAGTTGTAAACTGTTATTTTATCTAAACCCCTCAAATATTTATAATTTTTTATCAAATCACAGCAGTCAAATGACTGTTATTGACTTTTATTAATTGTCGAACTGCCCATAATGGCTGTTGTTTATTTCGCCTAAACCCTCTAATCTTTATTTAAAAGCCGATTACCATGACCCAAGATTCAAAACACACTGCCTCATCTTCCTCAAACCATTCTGCTCAGACTACTGAAGTCGATGTACTGATTATTGGCGCAGGTGCTTCTGGATTGTACTGTGGTATGACGGCAGGACAAAGAGACCGCTCCGTATTGGTTATCGATCATGCCAATAAGGCCGGTAAGAAGATTTTGATGTCCGGCGGTGGTCGCTGTAACTTCACCAACTATGTGGTCGAGCCTGAAAATTTTATCGGTGAAAACAGTCACTTTTGCAAATCAGCATTAACACGTTATAGCCCTTGGGAGTTTATCAGCTTGGTTGAAAAGCATGGCGTGGCGTATCAAGAACGCGACCATGGCAAGCTATTTTGTGAAGACTCAGCCAAAGATATCTTAAATTTATTGCTCGATGAATGTCGTGATGCAGGCGTGCGTGTCCAACTCAAAACCTCTGTAACAAGCATCACTCCCATTGAATCAAATAATGAATCACAGACGGACGGCTTTGTTGTAGAAACCTCCGCAGGCAACATTAAATGTGCGTCATTAGTGATTGCCACAGGCGGTCTATCTATTCCTACTATGGGTGCCACTGGCTTTGGTTATGAAGTCGCTGAACAGTTTGGTCATAAGATACACCCCAAGTCAGCCGGCTTAGTACCCTTTACTTTCACTGACAAGATTGGCGATATGATTGCATCACTGGCCGGTATCAGCTTGGATGTCGTGGCATTTAATAATCGAATCTCTTTCCCAAGACCGATGCTGTTTACTCACCGCGGTCTATCAGGTCCTGCGATGCTACAACTGTCTAACTATTGGGAAGTGGGCGAAACCATTCATATCAATCTGATTCCAAACGTAGATGTGGCCGACTTATTGATTACAGCAAAATCTGAACATCCGAAACAGAAAATTCGCAGTGTCTTGGCGGAATATTTCCCTAAGAAACTACTGCTAGCACTACAAGACTTGCACTGGGCAGATTATAAAGACAAAGAGCTTGCAAACCTTAAAGACGAGGTGCTTGCCACAATTGGTGAGAGTATCAACAACTGGACTATTAAGCCCTCTGGTACAGAAGGTTATCGCACCGCTGAGGTCACTCGCGGCGGCGTGGCGACTGATGATGTGTCATCCAAGACCTTTGAGAGTAAATTACAGCCTAACTTGTACTTTATCGGTGAAGTGCTTGATGTGACCGGCTGGCTTGGTGGTTATAATTTTCAATGGGCTTGGGCCAGTGGTAAAGCGTGTGGTGAAGCAGTTTGAATATTATTATAAATAGAGATGACAATGAAGTTTAGGTATGCAAGACACACTAATAATCTCAATGTATTAGTAGATTTTTATCAAGACATTATTGGATTAAATAAGCTTGGTGAATTTACTCAGCATAATGGCTACAACGGTGTATTTTTAGGTTTCGAAGGACAAAATTGGCATTTAGAGTTTACATCTTCAAACGATGAACCAAACCAGCAACCAGATAAAGATGATTTAATTATTTTTTATCTAGACAGTGAACAGCAGATTCAAACTATTTTAGAGAATGCTTCTAAAGCTGGGGTTATACCAGTTATTTCCCAAAACCCTTACTGGAATGAAAATGGTATAGAGCTCATAGATCCTGATGGGTTTGGTGTGATTATTACTACCAAACAAGTAAACTGATAAAAGATATAACCGTTATGTCAAAACCAATATCAACAGGGTTTTCTATATTCTGCTATTAATCTGTCACACTTTTTTAAAATTTAGTATGACAGACCTTCTAAATATTTCCAAAACTAACACCTCACTCTTTAAAATTAAAAAGCCGGATCAGTAAACAGCCCTGCCCCCTCCATTTGCGCTGCCAATGCAAATAAAGTCGCCTCATCATTCATACGCCCAACAAACTGCATCCCGACTGGCAAGCCCTTATTACTCATACCGAGCGGCACCGACATTGCCGGCAAGCCTGTGATATTACCCAAAGTCGTATACGCCATTTTACTGAGCACAGGTGTGCTTAACTTCTCTACTAAATCTGAATGATAAATCCACTTACCGATATTCAATCCCTTATCCAAAATACCTGCGGCTTTGAGCATTAGCTCATCAATTCGGCTTGGGGGCAATACACCATGCTTCACTGCCGTAGTCGGGATGGTCGGGCACAAAATCATATCGTATTTTTCAAGCAGTAATCCGGTTTGATACTGCACCTCATGCCAGCCTTGTTTCGCATTGAGTAAATCTAGCGCAGTTAATGAGCGCCCTATCATCGCCATATTTAAAGTTTGTGGCTCTAATTTTGCCACCTGCTCTTTGCCATAACGTGTGGCTAAATCCTCTACCGTAAAGGCCGTATGTGCACATACCACAGTAAAGAAGTCACGCCACATCTTATTGATATCAATTTTAGGCGCAGCTTCATTGACATAATGGCCCATTGACTCTAACTGCTGCACAGTTTTATTTAAGGTTTCTACAACCGATTTTTCGACCTTGGTATCTGGAAATAATGGCTCTCGCATAATGGCAATTTTTAGTTGTTTCGGCGGTCGCTGAGTAGCGGCCAAAAAAGTGCCTTCATCAGGGCTAATCACATAAGGCGCGCCTACTTCACGTCCTGCGGTGGCATCGAGCATCGCCGCACTGTCACGCACACTGCGAGTAATCACATGATCGGCAATGGCTCCTTCCCAGCCCTCTCCATAAAAGGGGCCTGTAGGATTACGCCCACGACTGGGCTTAAATCCAAATACACCGCACCACGATGCCGGAAAGCGAATAGATCCACCCCCATCGCCTGCACCAGCCATAGGTACTATGCCTGCGGCGACTGCTGCTGCGCTACCACCAGAGGAGCCGCCAGTGCTATAGCCTTTTTTGAAAGGATTATGTGCCGCTCCAAATGATTTAGGCTCCGTGGTAATGATCAAACCAAACTCTGGGGTATTGGTCTTACCAAAGGTATTCACCCCCGTAGCGCGCATCCGCTTAACCAGTTCGCTGTCCTGCTCTGGAACAAGATTAACGCTACGGCTACCCATTCTTATTGGCTCATGGGCAAATATGAAATTTAAATCTTTTAATAGATAAGGCACACCACTAAAGACCCCTTGCGGCAGTCCTTGTTGAGCCACATCAAAGGCACGCTCGTCAAAGCGGTGAATAATAGCGTTGAGTGAAGGGTTTAGTCTATTGGCTTGATAAATGGCGGCCTCTAAAGCTTCCTTTGCACTGATATCGCCAGATTTAATAAGACTGGCCAATCCCATGGCATCATATTGTGGGTATTCTTGAAACATAGCGTCCTCTGCTTTTATGTCTATTGGATAGTTGTCTGATAGCTTATATTACAGTGTCCCGTCTTAAAATAGGTTGATAATTTAAAATAAGCCAGATACCCCGTATATCTGGTTTTTCTATGCAGAATACCCCTAACTTTGATGAATATCGAAAGGCACTCTCATATTCAAACTCAAATGCGGTCTCATATGATTATAAATATAAACCGACTCATCAACGAGCACTCTTAGCTCATCTATCGTATTACACTGATGAATTAAGAACGCATCTTTTAGAATATTATTAACGCGTTCTGCTAAGGCATTTTGATAACAATCATAGCCATCTGTCATAGACGGTCTAATGTTATGCTTCTCAAGCATCTGTTGATACTCTCTAGCACAATATCGTAAACCTCTATCTGAATGATGAATAGCCTCATGCTCATAGTATGCAATGACTTTTATCTTAAAGTCTAGGTCATAACATATAAAAATACCCCATAAGCTGTGTCCAACTTATGGGGTTCAGTTCAGTTAGAGAGCCTTTTATAATTAAAATAGGCAGCGCTTTAAATAACGCTAACCATAATTAATTAAGCACTTGGGTGTAAGCTCACATTTAGCTCATCAATGACTTCTACCCACGCCGCATCATTACTCCACTCTTCTTGTAAGAAGGCACGCTGTGAGTCTGTCCAAAAATCTGCTTCGATAAGCTTTTCATCTTTACCAAGCTTGTGCTCACTGATGAATTTTTCAATGGCTTCATCCGAGCTTTCAAGACCCAACTGGGCAAATAATTCGTTCATGTTATATTCTGGTTCGCCTAACATAGTCACTCCTCAAATTTACATTGTTTGTTGTTATATCCACGTTTGCATTGTAGCAAATTCTATTTAAAGTACTGTGCGTTTACTATTTAGAAGCTTTACGTTTATGTTAACAAATCGCTTTTCAATCAGCTCGATTTATATTAAATCATAAAAAAAGCCTGCAATGGCAGGCTTTTATTTTTAGCATCAAGATTTTCTTTCTGTCCCGTCCTAAAATAAGTTTACGAAAAGGAAGCTTATAAATGGACAAAGCAGAAAGATCAAGGATTAAACGAACACAGAAAGATTACACACTCGGCTTTAAATTAGCTATTGTAGAGCAAGTAGAAAAAGGCGACATGACCTACAAACAAGCCCAAAAGCACTATGGCATACAAGGACGTAGTACCGTCCTAACTTGGCTTAGGAAACATGGTACATTAGACTGGAATACACCGCCAAAGAGCCTAAGAATGCCACACAAAGAAACCCCAGCCCAAATCATAAAAAGACTTGAGCGACAACTGGCTGATGAAAAAA
>NZ_JBXYJF010000030.1:0-36028 GCF_057396245.1 Psychrobacter sp. CX16 | reverse complement strand
GTCATTCTAAGTTAGACAATTTCGCAATATATTGGCAAAAAAGAGTCCCGCCCCTGAGAACGGATTAAGCAAAGCACTGCTTTGCCCGTTCGCAAGGCGAGAGCTGTGCTCGAGTGAGGCTGATGCTAAAATCGCCCCAGACGTTGTTGCAAACCTAGTCAAGGTCTAGACATTAACGACGGTTTACGCCTAGTCTGAAACAATTTTAGCTATCAGCAGTGCTAATTTGCGAATGTTGCACACGCCCAAATTAGCTACGCCATTCACCACTACTCATCACATCCGCTAATGGATTAAGGCCCATCTGGTAGGCAAGATCAGCAGGACGTTCGATATTCCATAAGCTCAAATCTGCATCATTACCAACTTCGATACGTCCTTTATTATCTAAGCCTAGCGCTTTTGCTGCATGAGTAGTAATACCTGCGAGCGCCTGCTCAGGAGTCATACTAAATAAAGTACAGCCCATATTTAGTGTCATTAATAGTGAGGTTAATGGAGACGTACCAGGATTACAGTCGGTCGATAGCGCAATCGCTACGTTGTGTTTATATATCGCATCCATTGGCGGCAATTGGGTCTCTTTTAACGTATAGAACGCCCCTGGCAATAACACAGCGACTACATCATGCTCCGCCATTTTCTCTACATTTTTCTCTGATAAATATTCTAGATGGTCAGAGGATAGGCCGTTATAATCAGCGACCAAGCCACTGCCATCCATATCACTTAACTGCTCAGCATGAAGCTTAACAGGTAGACCAAGCTGTTTTGCGGTATTAAATACTTTGGCCATTTGTGCTTTGCTAAAGCCAATGTTTTCACAAAAGCCGTCAACCGCGTCAATTAAACCTTCATTATGCAAAATTGGCATCCACTCGCATACTGCATCGATGTACGCATCTGAGCCGTTTTCTTTGTCTTTATACTCAGTCGGTAGGGCATGGGCAGCAAGATAGGTGGTCTTAACTGTAAGGTTATAATCTTCGCCCAGTTGGCGAGCCACCTGTAGCATTTTGCGCTCAGTCTCTAAATCAAGACCGTAGCCTGATTTAATCTCGATGGTGGTCAGACCTTCAGCAAGTAGCGCTTGCAGGCGGCGTTCAGTTTGTGCGTATAACTCTTCAAAGCTGGCCTCACGTGTTGCTGTTACTGTGGAGATGATACCGCCGCCATTTTCAGCAATCTCTTTGTAGCTGATACCCTGCAAACGCGCTTCAAATTCATTGCTGCGGTTTCCGCCGTATACGAGGTGAGTGTGGCAATCAATTAAACCAGGTAATAACCACTGACGATTGGCATAAATGATTTTGTCATCAGCATCCTCTTGAGTGATAGCATGATGATAAGCTTGGCTATTTAAAGCACTTTGGCTATCACCAATCCAGCTAATTTTGCCATCAGTAATGGCAAGAGCGCCGTCTATGATTTGACCATAAGGGCTGTGCGGCTTTGATGACTTTGAAGGGTCAGAGTTTGCACCGGCTAACGCTCTATCAAAGCCGTATACTTCGGAGAAAGTAGCCATATTGGCATGCAAAATAAGAGTATCAAAATGTTCAGGAAAGTTATTATTGGTGTGGGATGTCATAGTAGACTCCGATTCTATAAATGAGTTTCTTAAGTCATGAATTATTAAATGAGTCGTGGTTAACTTATGGGCTGATTGTTTATTTAATGCTGTTGTAGTAAATGATGCTGAATCATTAACGCTAAAAAGCGGGCAGTAACTTTGCAACTGCGCTCATCTATATCATAGGTGGGGTTAATTTCAGCAACATCAGCCATTTTTACCTTACCACTGGCAAAAATTACCTCAAGACAACGTTCAGCAAAGTCGATGGAGATGCCTTTAGCTGCAGGCGCACTCACGCCAGGGACAATACTGGCAGGGAAGGCGTCCATATCCATCGTAATATATAGCACGTCTACTTGCGCAATAAATTGCTCTAACTGTTTTGCGACACAATCCCAACTACTGCGAGCGCATGAGTCATCACTAATAATCGTCACGCCAAGCTTATCGGCTCTGTCAAACAGAGCGGCGGTGTTAGAAAACTGACTGAGGCCAATAGCACAGTAATGAAACGGCTGATCATGTGCTTGATTGTGCTCAGCGATTTGACGAAACGGGGTGCCAGAAGTGCCTTTTTGAGCGTTACGGATGTCTAAATGCGCGTCAAAATTAATAATGCCAATCTTAGGCGCTTGAGTATTCGAGTCGTTTTGGGCAGTATTCTCGGGGCTATTTAACGCATTCCAAAGTCCCATATAACTGGCATAGGCAATGGCATGACCGCCGCCGATACCGATGGCTAGGCTGCCTCGATTGATAATACCAGTGACTTGCTCGCTGTATTTTGCTTGCGTCTGCTCTAACACGTCAGGCATTAAGCTGTCGTTGTCATAACAGGCAATATCACCGATGTCACTTAAAAACGTGTCATATTCTGCTTTATCAAATTTATCTTGCAGCGCCGGCGTGATAGGCAGCTTAGCAAAGGTTTGACGAATAGCAGGCGGCGCATATCTAGCACCAACACGTCCTAAATTACGACGCACGCCTTGATCACAGGCATAACCAACCAAGGTTACCTTTGAAGAGGGTTTATTATGCAGAGCATCTGATGAGTCAGTCTCTTCTGAGTTAAAAGCATCATGTGGCTGGATCAGCTGATACCAATACAATGCGCGCTCTGATTCATCAGGCTCAGCACGGCCCGTCCAAAGACTGGAGTCAAAAGGAATATGCTGAGCCCCAATGCAGGTTTTATCGCTTGATGATGATGGGGTTGACATAATAAACACTCTCAAAGATTATAAAGTTATATAAAAGGTTATGACATTACTGAGCGTTAACGTTGCAAAAACCAATCTGCTCGCAGCTCAGACCAATGCTGATTGAGTGCAGTAGACAATACCAACTGCTTGGCCGCTTCAATATCTGGTGCAAGATAGCGGTCTTTGTCATAAAAGGTCACTTTTTCACGTAACAGGCTATGCGCTTGTCTTAACAGCTTCGAGGTTTTTAGCCCTTTATGGAAATCAATCCCTTGGCCTGCCGCCAATAACTCGATACCAACAATGGTGGCAGTGTTTTGCGCCATATCATACAAACGGCGACCGGCAAAGGTGGCCATAGACACATGGTCTTCTTGGTTGGCAGACGTCGGGATGCTGTCAACGCTGGCAGGATGCGCCAGTGATTTGTTCTCTGAGGCTAGGGCAGCGGCGGTGACATGCGCAATCATAAAGCCAGAGTTCACCCCTGGATTTTCGACTAAGAAAGGCGGTAGACCACCATTTAAAGTAGCATCGATAAGCAGTGCCACACGGCGCTCAGACATAGAGCCAATTTCGGCGATAGCTAATGCCAACGTATCGGCAGCAAAGGCAACGGGCTCTGCATGGAAATTACCACCAGAGATAGCAACCGGTTCGTCTTCATTTCTAAAGATTAGTGGATTATCAGTGACGGCATTGGCTTCGATGAGTAGCGTATTGCCTGCTTGATTAATGATATCGAGACAAGCACCGATCACTTGAGGCTGACAACGGAGGCAATAAGGGTCTTGTACGCGGTCATCGTTCTCAGTGTGCGAGGCACGAATTTCACTGCCAGCAATTAAGCTACGGTGCGCTTTGGCAATTTGAATCTGACCATGATGGCCACGCACCTCATGAATACGCGCATCAAAAGGCGAGTCTGAACCACGAGCAGCGTCTACTGAAAGCGCACCAACTACTGTCGCTGTCGCAACTAAATCTCGGGCTAAAAAATAACCACGCAGCGTAAGCGCAGTTGACACTTGAGTGCCATTAATCAGCGCCAAACCTTCTTTAGCCGCGAGCGTTACCGGCTCAAGTCCGGCTTGTGCTAACGCCTCTTTGGCCTCAACTTCTTGGCCATTGACATAGCAGCTGCCTTGGCCGAGAAGGGTTAACGTCATGTGTGATAATGGCGCTAAATCACCTGATGCACCGACTGAGCCTTTGGCCGGAATATGCGGAATAATGTTGTTATTAATCAAACCGATTAAACCGTCTATCACGTCACGGCGTACGCCAGAAAATCCTTGAGCTAGGCTAGCAACTTTCATAACCATGATTAGGCGTACCACGCCGTCCCCTAAACGCTCACCGGTACCAACGGAATGGGATACGATGAGATTGTATTGCAATAAGCCTAGCTGATCATCACTGATACGGGTTTTGGCTAAAAGACCAAAGCCGGTATTGATGCCATAAGCGCTTTTGTCACGTGCAATAATTTCTTTGACACAGTCATGTGATGCATCGATGTCTTGATAAGCGCTATCGACAAGATTAACGTGTATTGGCGCATCATAGACTTGGCGCAGTTGTTCGAAAGTAAGCTTACGTGGGGTGAGGGTTAGTGATAAAGGCTGGGTCATTATTATTATTCCTATAACTATAAAATGTAAGATTAGCTGGTAAACGGTAAAACCGCTACAAGGCGAGCCTTATGGCGATATAACAGTTGACGAATATAATGGTGCGCTATTTAACAGACCTTACTTAATCATAGGTAGTTTTAGCCCATATTCCTTGGCTGTTTTTATAGCCAACTCATAGCCTGCATCGGCATGACGCATGACGCCAGTACCACAGTCATTGACTAATACGCGAGACAGACGTTTGGCTGCCGCATCGGTACCATCAGCAACGATAACCATGCCTGAATGTTGTGAATAGCCCATGCCAACACCGCCACCATGATGTAGTGATACCCAAGTTGCACCGCCTGCTACGTTTAGCATGCCATTTAATAATGCCCAATCTGATACCGCATCTGAGCCGTCTTTCATGCTCTCGGTTTCACGGTTCGGACTGGCAACAGAGCCGGTGTCTAAATGGTCACGACCAATAACGATTGGTCCTTTAAGCTCGCCATTTTTGACCATTTCGTTAAAGGCAAGACCTGCTTTATCACGTTCACCTAAGCCAAGCCAGCAAATACGTGCAGGCAAGCCTTGGAATTTAATACGCTCATTGGCCATATCTAACCAGCGATGTACGTGTTTATTTTCTGGGAATAGCTCTTTAATCTTCTGATCTGTTTTGTAGATGTCCTCTGGATCACCTGATAGCGCTACCCAGCGGAATGGCCCTTTACCTTCGCAGAATAGTGGACGGATATACGCAGGAACGAAGCCTGGGAAATCAAAGGCATTTTTGATACCTTCGTCATAAGCGACCTGACGGATGTTGTTACCGTAGTCTGTCGCTGGTACGCCCATTTTTTGGAATTCAAGCATGGCTTCAACATGAATGGCACATGAACGAGCCGCGTCTTTAGCTACTTTTTCAAATTTGCTAGGATCTTCTTGCGCCGCTCTCCATTCTTCTACAGTCCAGCCAATAGGCAGATAGCCATTGACCAAGTCATGAGCAGACGTTTGGTCCGTTACTAAGTCTGGCTTAATCTCGCCCGCTTTGGCACGTTTTACCATCTCTGGTAGGATTTCGGCAGCATTGCCTAATAGAGCAATCGATACCGCTTCACCAGCTTCAGTGTGCTTTTTAATCAGATCATAAGCTTCATCTAAGTCTTTGGCTTGTTTGTCAACGTAACCGGTACGTAGACGGAAATCGATGCTGCTTTGCTGACATTCGATGTTTAATGATACAGCACCTGCAAATGTTGCTGCTAATGGCTGCGCGCCGCCCATACCACCTAGACCTGCAGTTAAAATCCAGCGACCTTTCCAGTTGTCCGTGCTAGCAGTAGCATCCCCTTTACCATAATGTTGACGACCGGCTTCGGCAAAGGTTTCATACGTACCTTGGACAATGCCTTGGGTACCGATATAAATCCAGCTGCCCGCGGTCATTTGTCCGTACATCATTAAATCTTTACGATCAAGCTCGTTGAAGTGCTCCCACGTTGCCCATTTTGGCACAAGGTTTGAGTTAGCGATTAATACGCGAGGCGCATCTTCGTGCGTTTTGAATACGCCGACAGGCTTACCTGATTGAACCAATAAGGTTTCTGTGTCTTCTAATTCTTTTAAAGACTCTAAGATTTGATCGTAGCTTTCCCAGTTACGCGCTGCACGGCCAATACCACCATACACAACTAAGCTTTTTGGGTTTTCAGCCACATCAGGATGTAGGTTGTTTTGCAACATGCGAAAAGGTGCTTCGGTTAACCAGCTTTTACAAGTTAATGTTGTGCCAGTAGGTGACGCTATTTCGCGGCTCTCGTCTCGGCGAATAAATTTAGAATCAGTCATAAAATAGTCCTTTATATAAATTTAAGAAAAGAAAACAGGGATAATTATAGATATTTGTATAGACAAATTATCAAGAAAAAAATAAGGATGCAAGACTTTTTTAGCAAAAGTAGGCTTGAATGAATATTTGTTTGGTATTATTGGTTTAGACTTTCTAAATTAATATGACAGCCAGATGACAGATTATAAATTACTGCTATACTAACAGGCCCATCATGCTTTAAGCAGCAGGTAAGTATCAAGATAATCAGATAAGTAGCAAGATAATCAGGTAAGTAGCAAGATAATATTGTCTTAGCCGGCACTGCAAGCTGTCTGCATGGGTTTTAGTTAATGCTTACAAAGTATTAAGTGCCATTGTAATATGTACATATTTTTATATTTGTTAACTTAAATAATGAGCCTTATCTCATGTCAAAAAAGCCACAACAAGCCAAGCGCCCAAAACCTGCGTATCAACGTATCAAAGAAAGTATCTTAAAAAATATTCATTCTGGTAAGTGGCAGGCAGGTGAGGCGATTCCTACTGAGTATGCACTGGCGGATAGATTTTCTGTATCACGCATGACGGTTAATCGCGCCCTAAAGGAGCTGAGTGAAGAGCGGGTTTTAGAGCGCAGACAAGGGTCCGGCACTTTTGTGGCGCAGCAGCAATACAATCATACTGTTGTGGAGGTGCGTAATATTGCCGCAGATATTCGAGCCGCCGGTAAGCAATATGAAGCCAAAGTCGTCAATCAGCAGCGTCTGAGAGTCAGCGATATCAGCCCGCGTATTATATCAATGTTTACCGCGCCAATGCTTGATGAGAAAGGCGATAACACCACGTGGGATGAAGATGCCGAGCCAAGCAATCTACCGAACAACAAGCTATTACAGCGTAATAATGACGATCCTATCGATGAAGTAGAGATTGTACATATTGCAGATGGCAAACCGGTGCAATTTGAAGAGCGTTGGGTAGATGCATCATTGGTGCCTAACTTTATTGAGCAGAATTTTAGTGTGATAAATACCAGCGAGTATCTTATTGAACAAGCGCCGCTACAAGGGGGCAATTATACCATTCGGGCAGTCGCTGCACCCAAAAAAGTCGCTACTGCACTACAGATGGAAGCAGGGGAACCGGCATTGTTATTAAGTCGTCAGACCTATTCAGCCGGCCGTGTGGTTACCTTCGTGAATATGTGGCATGCTGGCAGTCGTTACCAATTCTCTGGTATTTTGTAGTCTTAACCTGCATCATCAAAGCTTGATTGGATTAGATGAAAGCTATTAATATCAGACTTAATTATGAATAGTAATTATTCATGATTAAGCCCTTTTAATGCATCTGACGCTTAAGAATTTATGACATAAATAGACTATGTCATATCAGAATAAACTTATGCCATAATATTATACAAAATTATATAATATTTATATGTATAGACTTGGCGGTTGTATATAATAGGGTGTTATACAACGGATATAAGAGATATAAATATGCCAAATAAAATAAAAGACACCACCAATATTGATGTGGGAGCATTAAAAGAATCAGCTTCTAAAGCGTCTGCGCTACTGAAGTCATTGTCGCACTCAGATCGTCTACTGCTATTGTGCCAGTTGGTAGAGTCTGAATCTTGTGTGCGTGATTTACAGCAGGCAACGGGTATTAGGCAGCCAAGCCTGTCGCAGCAGTTAGGCGTGCTACGTGAGAATGGTTTGGTGAATACTCGCCGTGAAGGTCGCCAGATTTTTTATAGTATTGCCAGTGATGATGCGCTGGCCGTGATGCAAGTTTTGTATCAGCGCTTTTGTACAAAATAGAGTTATCTTAAAGAGGTGACTTAAGTTTTTGAACCGGTTCAATAAATGAGAATAAATACCTGCGTCAACCTCAAATAAGTGGCGACGATTGAGAGCCTTATGTTTGGTATTGGCTGGGGCATTCTTGGGTTTTGTCTAGCGCCTGTGTTAGTGACTACATTTGCAGGCTACACCGAGTCGATGATATTTGTGGTGGCGATGCTGGCAGGATTTTGGTTACATGCCAAATTAATCAAAAACTAGACGTTAATCTCAAATCATACGGGGTAGGCAGGTTTGGTTTGAAGTGTACATAAAACAGAACTTTAATATGACCTTTGAAGCTCAGCTAATCATCAATTTGCTGTAAACCTGATTATCCCGTATAATACGACTCACTTTATCAACCCACGCCACGACACATCTGTGTATTTGGCCACAACCTACGGAGGAATCAGCATGTATTTGTTTCAAAAGACTGTGTTACAGATGACGCAAAACACAATGAGCGATGACCTCGGTACGGTTCATTTAAGCTTTAACTAAGCTTATTCTACCTCGATCATTTCTTTAGGCTAGCTACTGGCCATAATTTAATTTGCATTGTCTTAACTCATTGACCTTTGGTTAATGGGCTTTTTGCGTCTGTCATTTAACATAGTCAGCGAACTACTAAACGGTTACGGTGTTAACCTCGCTAAGCCTACATTTGTAGTACTTACGCTCGGTTGCCTTGTAACCATTTTAGACTTCTTTGACTATACAGTTTCAACTCACGACAACCTATAAATCAACAAAAATAAATACAAAGCGAGTCGTGCTCTTTTAAATCAATTTTTATTAACGAGCACATTCGACTAAACAGATGAAGGTAATAACAAAATGGGCATACAGCTAATTTTGAATGAAAACAGTAAAAAGGGCGTACCGGTTAAGGTGTATACCCAAGATATCGAGCAAGAGGCGATACAGCAATTACGTAATATGGCGCAGTTAGAGTTTGTGCACTCGCATATTGCGGTGATGCCAGATGTGCATGTGGGTAAAGGCGCGACAGTGGGCAGTGTGATTCCGACCAAGTCCGCCATTATTCCTGCGGCAGTCGGTGTCGATATCGGCTGTGGTATGAACGCAGTGCGTACATCGCTAACGGCCAGCGACTTGCCAGACAGTCTAAGCGCGGTGCGCTCAGCAATCGAAAAGCAAGTGCCGGTTGGCTTTAATATGCACAACCAAATCACGGCCAAAGCCTCAACCCTTGATCCATTGGGTAAACGCTTAAAGCCAATTACCGATAAGCATCCAGGCCTTTTAAAGATGCTCAAAGGTTTTGAGCGTACCTGGGCTAAGCAGCTGGGTACGCTTGGCGGTGGTAACCACTTCATCGAGATTTGTATTGATGAAAATAACGATGTGTGGGTGATGCTGCACTCGGGTAGCCGAGGTATTGGTAATTGTATCGGCCGCTATTTTATTAATTTGGCCAAAAAAGAACATCAATCGCGCTTTGGTCATGTGCCCGATAAAGACTTGTCCTATTTTGCTGAAGGCTCAAGTAGCTTTGATGACTATGTGGAAGCGGTGCAGTGGGCGCAGGATTATGCGGTGCAAAACCGGAAAGAGATGATGCGTTTGGTATTAAATGCAATGCAGTCTAAGCAGGCAGGATTACCACATTTTACTCTGACCAAAGAGGCCATTAACTGTCACCACAACTATGTGGAAGAAGAAACACACTTTGGCGAAAACGTCTATGTCACTCGCAAAGGTGCTATCAGTGCTTATGAGGGCGAACTGGGTATTATTCCAGGTTCGATGGGTGCTAAGTCCTTTATCGTGCGTGGTCTTGGTAATGAAGAGTCCTTTTGCTCATGCTCACATGGGGCAGGGCGCAAGATGAGTCGAACCAAAGCATCTAAAACCTTTACCGTTGATGAGCTCAAAGCACAAACCGCAGGCGTTGAGTGTAAAAAAGACAAAAGCGTACTTGATGAAATCCCTGGTGCGTACAAAGACATCGATGAGGTAATGGACAATCAAAAAGATTTGGTTGAAGTGGTGCATACCTTAAAACAGGTGCTTTGCGTGAAGGGTTAGTTTTATACGCCATTTAATTCTGCTGTAGTATCAATCTCACTTGAAGTACTAGACGTAGATCGACACTTGATTTACCCATAGCAGAATTAAATCGAAATACGCTTAAGTATTTAAGAATGAATTACTAATTTAAGGAGAATAAAAATGTTATTAATTAAAAAACCAAACATTGAATCAAATATAAAACTAAGAAATTTAGGACAAAACTATGAGCTTAAAACAAACTCTAAAACTGGCTAAGCAGTTAGAAAATCAAACCAAAAAGGGTGATGCTAGCCTTAATAATACAGCGAACCTAAGCGCCCTAAAAGACGCAACCAAACCACGTAATCATGTTGCTTTTAATCCGCTGCTAAAGAAGGGCGGCATCCATGAAAAAGACAATATCGAAGCGGTGCGTAAGAAAAAGCGCCGTGAGACCAAGCAAAGTTTGCGTCAAAAGGATTGGTTGTCTGAAATTTAAATGGTTTGATGTAGTTTATTTATTCAAGCAAATAAAAAGCCCATTCTATGACAATAGGATTGGCTTTTTATGATGCTAAATATGATTTTAAAATGTGTTTACGAAAACTAGTGTATATTTATTTTCTATAACATTCTTCTCAATAAAATATAGGTCAGCATCATTCAACTAATTTTTTAGACGTTAGGTTATTAAATGCAAAAACTAGTCCTTAAGACTATATTAGCCATTAGTATGGTTATTACAATAATTAGTTCACCTACCAGCTTAGCTAATGACGGTGCTTACTATATGTCTGGTAATCAGCTTGTACCGATGCATACTACCCAAATTGATGTCAAAAAAGAAATCTTAAATATCCGCCGTGAGGGTGAGGATATTGTGGTTGATGTACATTATGAGATGCTGAATAAAGGCAAACCTGTCTCGTTGCTGGTTGGCTTTGAGGCCTTACCTCCTGTTGGTGATGCAAACACAATGCCAGTCAATGGTGGACACCCCTATATGAAAGGCTTTACTGCCAAAGTAAATGGGCAGTCGGTACAGTATGATATTGCTCTTGTAGACACCGATGAACATTGGGAAATGGATGCAGAGGGCTATCGTACATTAAATTTAAACAAAGCCAAGTCACCTTTTTATTTCCTAAATGGGCGTATTAAACATGAAAAAGAATCTACGCAAGAAGCGCGTTATGCTGAGCAGACATGGATTAATGAGTTATACGTTTATCACTTTTCGGCTAATTTTAAATCGGGAAAAAATACCATTGACCACAGTTATCGTTTTGAAGCATCGGGTAGTGTGGATAATAGGTATGCCTTTGACTATGTATTAACCGCTATTAATCGTTGGGGTGATAGTGTTATTGACGAGTTTGAATTAACCATTGATATGGGTGATTTAATTGAATTTAACATACCAAATAGTTTCTTTGATAGTAGCAATGATTGGCAGATTAACGGCGTAGGGAGCAAATATCCGACTACCAGTCTTACTCATAACTCTTATTATGCTGACGAAAGCAAACCTAGCACCACGTTTGCGATGCGAGAGGGTAACGTTGTCTTTAAGAAAAAAAACTTTAAACCACAAGGTGAGTTGTATCTGTATTCACCACAAATAGGAAGCTATCAGCCACCTTTTAATGCAAATACTCATGATTTATCATTGAATTACTTAGCAATAAATCATGTTAGAGAAGAAGATAAGCTAGACGATTTTTCTTTAAAAGTATTGCGTAACTATCCTTTTGCCCGTCGTGGGTATGTATTTAGTAATCCAAAGTTGCAAGCATACTATGACCGTCAACCTTGGTATATTGAAGACCTAAATTACAAAGCAGATTTTACTAAATTAGATAAGTTTGAGCGAGAATATATACAAGAGTTAGATAGTTATAAAAATAAAATCGTATTGGAAAATAATGAACATACTGATTCAATCTCAAAATAACTTCTTAAACCAATATTTATCATCGTTAACCAATGCCAAAAAAAAGCATGCCAAATTTAGATAATATTGCTGCTGAGCATTTGTGTGCTGATGAGTTTAATGCCAATGAGCCCTTAACTGAAGTTGGTTCGCTTTAATAAGCTCTATCCCTTATGAGACGTATCCCTACAAATGTTATTTGAATGTAGCTAACGGTTTAAAAAGTGTGATTTAGTCCCATTAGCAATTAGTATTATTCGGCTATTATTTAAAAAGTTATGTAATCAGTTCTTTCCTCAGGTAGTATCCCCACTTTGGTATTGTCACTAAGGAGCCTCATGAGTCTATTTTTTGAAAAACTCGTCAATCCATTTCCCAAAATTGATAACCAAACCCCGCCAAATACCTTGTGGGGCTTTATTCGTTATCATAACCAAGGTTATGGTTGGGTATTTCTCGCATTGGGCATCTTAGAGGCGCTATCGGCAGTGAGTGAAATCGCTATTTATGCTTTTATGGGGCAGTTGGTTGATTTACTCAGCGAACATGACAAAGCGACCTTTTTGCAAAGTGAGATGCCAACCTTATTGGGTTATTCAGCGTTGCTTCTGATTGCGATGCCGTTAATTAACTATCTGCGTACATCACTTAGAAGTCGTACCTTAAATGGTAACCTACCGATGAGTGTGCGTTGGCGTTCACACCGTTATTTACTCAATCAAGGCATGTCATTTTTCCAAGATGAGTTTGCAGGGCGAGCAGCGACCAAGGTGATGCAAAGCAGTATGGCTGTGCGTGAAGTCACCTTAATCACGGTCTCGGTAATGGTATACGTACTGGTTTATTTCGGCAGTATGCTCTATGTATTGACCAATTTAAACACTTGGTTTTTAGTGCCGATGTTGGTTTGGCTTTGTCTTTATACTGCGCTGCAATTCTACTTTAATCCGAAAGTGCGTCAGTATTCGCAGGCCCAATCTGATGCGCGCTCGACTATGACTGGCCGTATTGTCGATGCCTATACCAACATCAATACAGTCAAGCTATTTGCGCATACCGAAAGCGAGGCGGAATATGCGCGCGACAGTATGGATACATATTTACAGACGGTTTATAAGCAAATGGGCACGTTATCAACCTTGATGATAACCATGACCATTTTGAACTATGTTCTTATCTTTGCGACCAGTGCACTGAGTATCTATTTGTGGCTTAATGACTTGGTTGGTCTTGGCGCGATTGCGGTTGCGGTATCGATGGCATTAAGACTACTCGGCATGTCACGTTGGGTGATGTTTGAGCTAACCGATTTATTTGAAAGCTTAGGTACGGTTCGTGATGGTATGAGCTTGTTGACTAAACCATTGACGCTAACTGATAAAGAAGGCGCTCAGCCGATAGCGGTTCAAGGTGCGCAGGTTGACTTCAATAACGTGAGATTTAGCTATCACAGAGCCGGTATTAATGATGGCAATAGTGAGGATGACAAAGCGTTAAGTATCTTTAATGATTTAAACTTACATATCAAACCGGGTGAGCGTATTGGCTTAGTCGGCCGTTCGGGTGCAGGCAAATCAACCTTGGTTAATTTGCTACTCAGATTTTATGATGTGCAAGGCGGTAGCATATGTATCGATGGGCAGGATATCAGCAAAGTAGAGCAAGAAAGCTTGCGTGAGCACATTGCTATGGTCACCCAAGATACGTCATTATTGCACCGCACCGTGCGCGAAAACATCATATATGGTAAGCCTGATGCCACAGAAGAAGAGCTACAGCGTGCGATTAAACAAGCCAATGCCGATGAGTTTATTGATTCATTGGTTGATTTAAAAGGTAACAAAGGGCTTGATGCACAAGTCGGTGAGCGTGGGGTCAAATTATCAGGCGGTCAACGTCAGCGTATTGCCATTGCGCGTGTGCTATTAAAAGATGCACCGATTTTAATCTTAGATGAGGCAACTTCAGCACTTGATAGTGAAGTCGAAGCAGCCATTCAAGAAAGTTTGGGTAGCTTAATGCAAGATAAAACAGTGATTGCCATTGCGCATAGACTTTCAACCATTGCGTCGATGGATAGACTGGTAGTCATGGATCAAGGTCGTATTATTGAGCAAGGTACACACCAAGAGTTGCTTGCGAAAAAGGGTGTCTATGCTGGCCTGTGGGAGCGTCAGACTGGTGGTTTTTTAACGGATGAATAGGTTAATTAAATCGCTATTCACTTTAAAGCGTGTTATCGGGATTGGCAATCTGATTTAACTTGTCATCCGGCAGCATCATAAAGGTCTTAATTCGCTGAGCCAGTTGCATCTCAACGCGCGTATATTCCTCATGCTCAGATTCGCTGTTTGCAGCTTCTAAAGATGGATCAGGGAAGTGCCAGTGCGCAGTGATGGTGTCACGTGCTAAATCATCCCAGATGTTGAGTTTGGCTTCTTCAGCACTGTCTGCGCATAAGGTAAAGACAAAGTCTAAATGCGGGGCATCTTCTTCTAAAAAGACGCTATAGTGCTTGGGGTATAAACCCTCGGTATTAAATCCATTGTCTTTAAGTATTTGCATGGCAACAGGGTTGGCTTCATCTAGAGGCTTAATACCGGCACTATAAACTTCAAAGCGGCCATGACCTAATTTCTTTAACATGGCTTCTGCCATAAGACTGCGGCCTACATTTTCTTTGCATAAGAAGAGGACGGTATAAGGGGTGGTGTTAGGCACAAGCAACTCCATTATTGATCTAACATTCAAATATAAGCGCTAGTATAATAGATTCCTATTGCCAATCATATTACAATCCTGCTATAACCTCTTATACCCATTCATTATTTAAGGAGAGCGCATGCCAAGCATTAATCAGTATTTCGATAACAAAGTCACCTCAATTGCTTTTCAAACGGCGACCAAGCCTGCCACAGTCGGTGTGATGGAAATTGGTGAATATGAATTTGCCACCAGCGAATTTGAAACCATGAATGTGGTTAGCGGTGCATTAACTGTTAAGCTGCCAGACTCAGATGAGTTTGTTACCTATGATGCCGGCCAAAGCTTTACCATTGAAGCGGATCAGAAGTTTCAGGTAAAAGTGGATGTTGAAACCGCTTATCTGTGTACTTATGGCAAATAGCAATTAACCGTCATAACGATGGCTAATGGCTACTGGGACGCGATTGAGATGATTTATCCTAATCGCTTTTTTATTAAGTTATTCAATGACATAAAAACAGATCAGCTTATCGGCTGTGTTGCAACTGTATTTAAAATACGCTATTAATAGCAAGGCTTATCTAACACTCATTTATAAGGAAATAGTATGCAAATAGAATCACAAACATTTATCGTAACCGGTGGCGCTTCAGGTTTGGGCGAGGCAACCACGCGCGAGTTATTTAAGCGCGGCGCCAATATCGTTATCGCTGATTTGAATGAAGAGGCCGGCCAAGCACTGGCAAGTGAATTGGGTGATAACGTTCGCTTTGTACGCTGTGACGTGACCAGTGGTGAGCAAGTTCAAGCTGCTGTTGATACAGCAGAAAAGGAGTTTGGCGGATTATCAGGTAGTATCAACTGTGCCGGTATTGCTATTGTGCAAAAATTACTGGACCGTGATAACAATCCGGCGGACTTGGATAAATTTAGCAAAGGCATTGAGGTCAATTTAGTCGGCAGCTTTAATGTAGCTCGCTTGGTTGCTGCAAGTATCGCCAAACGTGTCACTGCTAATGGCGGTCCGGATAATAAAGATCAAGGCATTATTATCAATACTGCCTCTATTGCTGCCTTTGATGGCCAAGTTGGGCAGGGCAGTTATGGTTCATCAAAAGCGGGTGTGGTTGGTCTAATGCTGCCGCTTGCACGCGAGCTGACACGTCATGGTATTCGTGTCATGACCATTGCTCCGGGTATCTTTGAGACACCTATGATGGCCGGTTTACCTGAAAAAGCGCAGGAGCAGCTCAAAGCTAGCGTCCCTTATCCAAAACGTTTGGGGCAGCCTGCAGAATTTGCAAATCTGGCCGCGCATATCATTGAGAATGCCTATTTAAATGCTGACGTCATTCGTTTGGATGGTGCAATTCGTATGACCTAATAGGCGCGTAAAACATTAGCCTATAGATAAAGCAATAAAGACAAAGCGGTGTCCTTAATCGGATGTCGCTTTTTTTGGTTTAAGTGCTTTAAAATTTTAAAGGCACTCATCTATTTACACTGAGTAACAGATTCACTGCTGCCGGCTACTGTTTAAACAAGCCGAAGCTATTTAGAATGAAGCCATCCACATATTAAATCTAAACCATCGATTCTTATTAAAAACAACAGCAATAATAACAACGCTAGGAGCGACGCATGCCAACCACCCAAACCTCAAGCGGCTTAACCCAGTCTAAGCAACATGATTTGCGTCATGATTATGAGGCCTTAGCAAAGCAGGCATCTTTACGCTATGTGAGCGACGAACAGCCTGGCTATACCCGCAGGCGTTGGGGTAAGGGCTTTACCTACAAAGACTCGTTGGGCAATACGGTCAAGGATAAGGCGTTACGTAGCCGCTTTGATGCGTTGGCGATTCCGCCAATGTGGTCTGAGGTTTGGATATGTGAGTACGACGATGGGCATTTACAGTGTACCGGCCGTGATGAAAAAGGGCGTAAGCAGTATTTGTATCATGAGCAGTGGAATAAAGTGCGTGATGAGGCAAAGTTTGATGCGGTGATTGGATTTGGTGAGGTATTACCTAAATTGCGTGCTCAAATTGAGCATGACCTTGATGAACCAGAGTTAAGCCGTGCCAATGTGCTTGCGGCGGTGGTCAAATTATTAGAGACAACGCTGATTCGTATTGGTAATGACCGTTATGCTAAGCAAAACAAAAGCTATGGCTTAAGCACGCTGCGCAGCCGTCATATTAGTGAAACAGAAGAAGGCTTGGCCTTTGATTTTGTTGGTAAAAGCGCTAAAGAGCATCATATTGAACTGCAAGATGAGCGCCTGATTGAGATTGTTCAAGCCTGTTCTGACCTACCCGGTTATCGTATTTTTAAATACATGGATCAAGCCGGCGATAAACAAGTGGTGGAAAGCCAAGATATCAATGAATATTTGCGCACCCACACGGGCCACGAGTACAGTGCCAAAGACTTTAGAACTTGGATGGCCTCCGTACTCGCTGCCGCTTACTTATATGAGCATGCTGATGAGGCAGTGTTGGCAAGTGAACCGGACAGTAAGCTGCGACAGCAATTGGTGGTGGATATGGTGAAGGATGTGGCAGAACATTTAGGCAATACGCCCAGTGTATCACGTGCGTCTTATATTCATCCCAGAATTATTGAGCAATTTTTAAAGGGCAATTTTATAGAGCAATATAAACAGGGGCGACGTGGCCGTAGCAAACAGCACCAGTCGCTAGATGAAAAAGCAGTGTTGGCATTTTTAAGCGCAAGCAAGTAAGCTACTCATCAGAGATAATTTGTCTTATTTTTGATGCTTAATTTGTTAGTCTTTATGTACAATTTCATCAGTCACTGAGCTGGATGTTAATGACCATGGCCCCCTTAGTCTTTGTAGCCGCTGCATCCAATACTAGCGATGCTTTTAATATGCGCATGGCGCAGCTGAGTGCGTGGCTGCAATCTGTGTCGGCTATGGATTGGGCATGGGTTGGGGTGGTCATTCACCTGCTGTTAACCCTGTTTATGATTGTACGTATCTTATCCACGCAGCGGAATACAGGTATTGCTATTGCTTGGCTAGTTCTATTATTTGCCATCCCTTTTATCAGTATTATCGCCTATCTGTTGGTGGGTGAGCCGTATTTGGGAAAAAGCTACAAATCACGCAACTTACAAGCCCAGTCTATGCTAAACGATTTAGCCAAGCGAGAAGATATCCAGTTGGCAAAAGTGGATGATATGCTGCCTGAACCGTATCGCGGTGTCAGCCGTATTGGTACCTTTGATACCGGCTTTGGGGTATATGATAAGCATACGATGCGGCTGTTAACCTCCGCTGATAGCACCTTTGATACGCTTATTGACGATATTAATAATGCGTCGACCATCATTTTGATAGAGTTTTATATCATCTATCCTAAGGGTCGTGTACAGGAGGTGTTTCAAGCGCTTATTGATGCTGCGGGCAGAGGGGTAGAGTGTCAGATATTAGCCGATAGTGTGGGCAGCTTTAGCTTCTTTACGGACGATTGGCATGAGCGCTTAACGCAGGCAGGCGTGACGATTCATCAGTCGCTGCCAGTGGGTTTGTTCAAAACCTTGTTTAAACGCACTGATTTGCGTAATCACCGTAAAATTGTGGTGATTGATGATGATATTGGTTATACCGGCAGTTTTAATTTGGTTGATCCACAGTTCTTTAAGCAAGACAAGGCGGTAGGTGAATGGATTGACCTTATCATGCGTATCCAAAGCGAGAAAATGGTCAGTGTGGTGACGGCACTTGCAGCAGTGAATGTGACGGATATTGGTGCAGAAAACCCGCGCAATCTTAAAGAGCTTGGCCAGCGTATTGAAGACAACATCAATATGTATACTCGTAAGTTGTACCGCCCTAAGCCTGCGATTAATGATGTCAATGACAAGGCCAGTAGTTATCTAGCGCGGCAAATATCCTCGTTTAATATGAATGATGAGTACGGGCATAGGGTTGAGCCGATTGATACGCCTTATGCCAGTTATGCTCACGATGAAGCGGACTATATGCATCCGATTATGGATTTGCCGGTCGTCGATAACGTGATGGCGCAGCTTATTCCTTCAGCACCGCGTATTACCGAACACGTGATTTATAATACGTTGCTGACCGTGTTTCATCGTGCCAATCACCGTATTCAGATTACCACACCGTATTTTGTGCCAGATGAGGCATTATTAGCGGCATTAACCACCGCGGCCAAACGCGGGGTTGAGGTGACCATTATTCTACCCAAAAAAGTGGACTCCTTTTTTGTGCAGCATGCCTCACAGGCGTCCTATGCTATTTTGATGGAAGCAGGGGTGAATATCGCTTTGTTCAAAAGCGGTTTGCTGCATGCCAAAACGGTGGTTATTGATGACGACTATTGTCTGTTTGGCACGGTTAATATGGATATGCGCAGTTTTTATCTCAATATGGAGATTAGTCTAGCGCTGTATACCCCAGAAATCGTGGCGCAAGTGCTGGCATGTCAGCAGGCTTATCTCACTCAGTGTGAGCGATTGGATTTAGAAAAATGGCGTCAGCGCCCCAGCTATAAATCCTTATTTGATTCGGGTATTCGCCTATTTAGTCCGTTGCTTTAACTGACAATTATCATCATTCAAATCTCATATCTGCTCGAATACGTTGCTAATTATGCTATAAACCGGTAGAGAAACTATTTTAAGCCTCTAGAATGGGGTAAAATATGAGCTCTTTTGAGTTTCATCTTATTAACGTGACATTAGGTTATCCCTACCCATGCCAGATCAAGCCATCAACGAATCCGAATCCACCTACGCCTTACTGTCTAATGTCACCAAGACCTCTAATGCCCTGACGCCGCCTTGGTATTATCAGTTTTTAATCAAATTACTAAAGCCGCTATATCGAATCACCTTGTGGCGTCGTCATAAAAAGGCCAAAAAATCAGGCATAGAGACCGCGGATTATAAAGAAGAGATAGCGGCACGCTTTGGCCGTCATTATCCTGATGTGCCAACATTAGCGAGTGATAAAATTTCGGGTAATCGCTGCGATGTCATGAACAATGCCACTATCTGGTGCCATGCAGTTTCATTGGGTGAGACCAATACCATTGCGCCGATGTTGAAGGTGATGCTTGAACAGGGGACAAAGATTTGGATTACCAATACCACGCAGACGGGTTTTGCGCGTACCGAAGTGCTGTTCAAAGAGGCATTAGAATCACGCCAAATGGTACATACCTTTGTGCCCGTTGATGACAAAGCGGTGGTAAAGAAGTTTATTGACCATGTTAATCCTGATTTGGCGATGTTTGTTGAGACGGAGCTTTGGGCAAATATTTTGGCTGAGCTGTGTCGCTCGGGCATTCCATCGGTATTGGTAAACGCGCGTCTGTCGCAGAAATCATTTGAAAGTTATGCAAAATACGAGCGTGTTAGCACCAGCATGATGCAAAATATCACCATGATTATTGCGCAAGATGCTGATTCTGCGAAGCGCTTTCGTCGCCTTGGCACACCAGTGCCTAAGATACGCCGTGCTGACTCGTTAAAGTGGTCAACAGGTAACGCCAACACCCAGACGCAAACAGCGTCTGAACGATCTGTCTTAGTCGACCGTTTCGCTCATTCAGCACAAGCGCTTGAACGCCCGATTTGGGTTGCAGGCAGTACCCATGAAGGGGAGGAGGCGCAAGTATTGCAGGTGCATCAGCAGTTATTACAGCAAGCAGGTATGGCCAATGCGCTACTTATCTTAGTGCCGCGCCATCCGGAACGCTTTGATGAGGTTGCAGAAGCGATTGAAGCAATAGGGCTTAATTTTTATAGACGTAGCAATGATGAGAAAATTGACGCTGATACGCAGGTATATCTTGCAGACACCATGGGTGAGCTAAATGCCTGTTATGCCATTGCAGATGTGGCTTTTGTCGGCGGATCACTGGTGAATATTGGGGGTCATAACCCAATTGAAGCGGCCAGTCTGGCCAAGCCGATTATCATGGGACCTTATACACAGTCTTGCCATGAGTTGGTTGAAGTGCTACATCAACAAGGCGCACTTGAAGTGGTAGAGGCGAGTGAGACCAATAAAAAACGTAAGACAGCGGATGATAAGTCTACCGCTAGCTTGCTGCATACTCTGCAGTATTGGCTAACACATAGCGATCAAGCAAAGCAGGCTGGTCAAAAGGCAAAGGAGCTAGTCACTCAAAAAAGCGATGCCATGACTCATCAGCTAGATATGATTGAGGCACTATTGACTGAGCATAAAGAGCCAAAAGTGGATGCCTCATTAGAGATTGAGCAGATTGATTTGGAGCACTTTAAGGTGCGTGCTCGTACGGATATCTAAAGCCATAAAACGATTAAAGCCATAAAGAGAGACTAGGCGAGTATGAATATTTTACTATTGCCTAAATCGGCCGCACAAAGCCCGACCTTTAAGATTGATAGTCCGGCACAAGTGGCGCATATTCAGCAAGTTTTGGGACTAACAGTGGGCGATAGCCTAAAGGTGGGTCTGCTATCAGATAATATAGGCACGGCAGTTATCAAGGATATCAGTACGCCTGATACAAGCGATGCGTCTATTATCCTTGAAGAAATACGCTGTGAAACACCGCCGCCTGCTAAGCTTGACTTAACGGTTGTTTTGGCCTTGCCGAGACCCAAAGTATTGCGCCGCTTAATCATGGATATGACTGCCATCGGTGTGCGCCATATTATTCTGCTAAATAGCTATCGTACTGACAAAAGCTACTGGCAAAGCCCCATACTAAAGCGTCTGGATGAATTTGTACAAGAGGGGCTACAGCAAGGGGTGGATACAGTGCCGCCAATTATTGAGCTTAAAAAACGTTTTAAGCCTTTTGTTGAAGATGAGCTTGCAGTATTAACGCAGCAACAACTTGCCGCTGCCGCGCACCCCTATGCTGATATGCCGCTAAAAGACTTTGAGCAAAAGGTAGGCCGGCCACAAATATTATGTATTGGTGCTGAGGGTGGCTGGATTGATTACGAGGTCGAGCTATTGAAAGTCAATGGCTGTCACAGTGTCAGCTTGGGTAGCCGTATTTTGCGTACCGAAGCGGCCGTCAATGCTTTATGTGGTCGCTATTTTTAATTTTCAGCCGTTGTTTAAATTTATCACTCATTTTTTTCATTTCCTTTATTTTAGTGCTTAATCCGTTATCGGTTAATCACCTTGCCGCATTAGCCAACAGGTTCAAATCATGTCTTATCGCTTTACCCAACTCAAAAAAGCCTTGTCACCGGCACTGATTGCCAGTTTGCTACTGGTAGGCTGTAGTGATAATACAGCTAAATCAGAGGGTGAGAATAGAGACAATCAAACTGCCGAATCTGTATCTATACAAGAGAAGGTACAAGTGGGTACGGATTTGGATATAGAGCAGTTAAAACGTATTAGTGCCGCCTACTATGAAGAGGAAGGGGCGGAGATTGAATGGGTGCCGATGAGTGCTGATGTGTTCAAGATTGAAGATGCCGATGCACTGCAATTGAGTCAGGATATTGATTTATCGCCTGAGATTGACATGTTATTGATGCACAGCGCGTATACCTTGGCCAATGCCAGTCATGCGCATAAGCTGCAGCCAGTTGGGTCTGAGGTGTTGATTAATGCGGTCCCCGATCAATATCAAGATCCGCAAGGCTATTGGTATGGCCTTGGTAAATATGCACGAACTTTGGTATTTAACAAGAATAAGGTGAATGAGCCTGAGCTGATTAATTATGCTAGTGTCGGTGGTCAAAAGTGGCTAGGTCGATTGTGCATGACGGATATCTTTACCCCTGAGAACCAAGCCATTGCCAAGATGATGTGGCGTTATCGCGGTACCAAGCTTACGCCCGAGATATTGGGCAACTGGCAGCGCAATATGGGTAGTCCTTCAGGTAGTAATTTAGAAGTACTGTCACGTATTGAACAAGGTCATTGCGACGTAGGTATTGTCGATAGCGATGTGTTTTGGGATTATGCTATCAATAACCCACAAACCTCGATTCGACTGATGTGGGCCAATCAAATCAACCGCGGTGCGATGACCAATGTCATTAGTGCCGGTCTGACCGATGAAGGCGAACAGGTTGGGCAGGCGCTACGATTTATGGAATGGCTAGTCAGCGATAAAGGGCAGGCGACACTGGCGTTTAATACGCATACTTTCCCTGTGATTGATATTAAAGACCCGAATATTAATGTGCAGGTGCTGCGCCCTGAGTGGACTGAGTTTGAGCCAGATGCAACGCCACTATCTGATATTATTGCCAACAGACGTAGAGTTGAGCCATTAGAGCCTGAGCCTATTGTCGAGACTACCAAAGAAGAAGGTACAGTTGAGCGTGTAGAAGAGTAGTTATTTGCTAGCTTTATTAAGTAATAAAGAGTGTTTATATACTGATTGATTCAGGCAATACTATTTGCTATTGATAATTGTTATTATTTGTATTAAGATGCCGGTTATCGTTCGATTAACAATAAAGATAAAGACATCGTTATCTGCGATGATGGCGTTAATTCAACAGCCACTTTAACAGTCATGTTTATGACAATCTATTTAATAACGACGTTAATAATAAGCTAATAGTATAAATTAGACCATTTATAGCGTAATGAGGACCTTATGGGTATCGCAAAACAAGAAACAACCAAGTCAGTAACCAGCAAAAGTACGCTTATTGGTGCAGCTGTTATCAGTGCTTTAGCATTGGCGGGCTGTAATAACGCAGCAGAAACAACGGATGCTGAAAAGACAGATACTACAGAAGCACAAGCGGCTTCAGGCGATGCCGTAACGGTTTATTCATCACGTAACGAGCAGCTTATCCAGCCATTATTAGAGGAATTTACTGCCGAGACAGGTATTCCTGTTGAATTGGTCACTGATAAAACTGGCCCATTGATGGCGCGTTTAGAGGCAGAAAGCACCAATACACCTGCTGATATCTTGTTAACCGTAGATGCCGGTAACCTATGGCAGGCAGGCGAGCAGGGTTTATTACAGCCGCTAAATTCTGAGGTGGTTAACACCAACGTTCCTGAAAAATATCGCTCTGCGGACGATTTATGGACAGGTTTGTCACTTCGCGCACGTACTATTTTCTATGATCCATCAAAAGTACAGCCAAGCGACTTATCAACCTATGCTGACCTTGCTGATCCGAAATGGAAAGGCAAGCTTTGTTTACGTACCTCGAAGAAGGTATATAATCAGTCGCTGGTTGCCAGTATGATTGAGCATTATGGTGAAGCCAAAACAGAAGAAATTGTAAAAGGTTGGGTTGATAACCTTGCGGCGCCAGTATTTAGTAATGATACTAAATTACTTGAAGCCATCGCTTCTGGTCAGTGTGAAGTGGGTATCGCTAACAGCTATTACTATGGCCGTATTTTGGATGAAAACCCTGAATTCCCAGTAAAACTATTCTGGGCTAACCAAGGTGACGGCGCGGATGCGACTGGCACACATGTTAACGTATCTGGCGCAGGTATCGTTAAAAATGCAGACAACGTTGACGGCGCTCGTAAGCTTATCGAATGGTTGTCATCAGACAAAGCGCAAGGCGAATATGCCAGTGGTGATAAAGAGTTCCCTGTAAAAGAGGGTATTGACGAGTCAGAGATGCTACGTTCATGGGGTCCATTCACTCAAGACAATATCAATGTTAGTATCTTCGGTCAGCGTCAAGGTGAAGCGGTACAGTTAATGGACCGTGTTGGTTACGAATAAGCGCGTACCTTCCATATGTCCTGTACCATATACAAGACCATATTATGAGTAATAAGAGCGGTACTAGGTTAATGTATTTATCGCCGCTCTTAGCTCAGAAAAGGGTTTTATGAGAGCAAATCAATCTAAAAGTTCCCTTATAGCGAAATCAGTCCTTGGACTGATTTCGCTATTTATGTTAGTGCCAATTATTATTGTGATGCGCTCTTGGTTTGAGCCTATGGCAGATATTTGGTCACATCTTTTAGATTATGTATTACCAGGTGTATTAAAAAATACGGCGTTAATTCTGCTCTTGGTGACGGTTATTGCAGGCTCACTGGGCACTTATTTGGCGTGGCTGACTAGCATGTACCGCTTTACCGGACAGAAGTTTTTTGTCTGGGCATTAATGCTACCTTTTGCCATACCCGCTTATGTACTTGCCTTTGTCAGCATGGGACTATTTGATTATAGCGGTATCGTGCAAACTCAATTACGCGAGCTTGGAATAAGCTGGTCTTTTACTCAGATTCGTAGCGTGTGGGGGGCAGGGGTTATTTTATCTTTGGTCTTCTATCCTTACGTTTATTTGTTGGCGCGTCAAGCCTTTTTATCACAAGGTCAACGTGCCTTAGAGGCCGGTCAAATGCTCGGCTTATCCAAACGTCGTGCGTTCTTTAAAGTGGCTTTACCGCAAGCCATGCCTTGGATTATTGGTGGTTTATTATTAACTTGGATGGAAACCTTAGCCGATTTTGGTGCGGTTTCTGTATTCAACTTAGATACTTTTACCACTGCCATTTACAAAGCTTGGTTTGGTTTCTTTAGCTTGACCACAGCCGCACAATTAGCCGCGCTGCTGATTATCACTGTCTTTATTATTCTAATGCTAGAGCGTTATTGGCAAAAAAAGCGCAGCTATCTACCCAGCAATGGTCAAAGACAACGTAAGGCACTAACCGGACTGGCTAATATTTGGGCATTTTTATTCTGCTCAGTTATCTTTATTTTAGCTTTTGGTTTGCCAGTGGCTCAGCTAATCGTTTGGGTAGCTAAGAACTATCATATCGATTTGGACCGACGCTATTGGGACTTTGTCACTAACACTGTCTTGATCGCCAGCTCGACGGCAGTGTTTATCGCCTTTATTGCACTGATGATGGCTTGGCTATTACGTCAATTTCCCAGTCGCAGCAATCAGCTGCTCGTGTCGCTAGCAAACTTGGGCTACGCGGTGCCAGGTACAGTGCTTGCTGTTGGGGTGTTTATCCCAATTGCGTGGATTGATAATACGTTAATTGCAAGTAATATGATTACTGCGCAGGTATTAAGTGGAAGCGTGGTAGTCATGCTACTGGCGTTAACCACCCGCTTTACCACGGTGGGGTTTCAACCAATTGATCGGCAGTTAAATCGTTTAACTCCGAGCCAAGATCAGGCAGCAAACCTATTGACCACCAGTCGTTGGCAGCGTTGGCGTCAAGTGTACTTACCAGTGATTAGCCCTGGGGTATTTACTGCGCTAATTATGGTATTTGTGGAAGTGACCAAAGAGATGCCGATTACGCTAATGACACGCCGTCAGGGATGGGATACGTTGGCAGTTCGCGTGTTTGAAATGACCTCTGAAGGTATGTATGAGCGTGCGGCATTGCCCAGTTTGACCATTGTATTGGTCGGCTTAATTCCGGTTATTTTATTAATACGCCAGTCTGATAAAGCCTAAATAAGGCTAAGGCTTTGGTCTTATCAAAGTACGCTGAACCATAACTTCTTTATTGTATTGCTATTAACAGTTAAATAGCCTAAGCATAACGGTGATATTCCATGCAAACCCGCTTCGCAGATAACCTAAATTTTTCTATAGACAACCCAAGCACTAACTCGGTTGCTACCGATGATTATTTAGTACTGGATAATATCAGCGTCAGCTTTGGCAATACGGATGTGGTTCGATCGTTATCAATGCGCTTGGCTCAAGGCGAGATTGGCTGTTTATTAGGCTTTAGTGGTTGTGGCAAAACTACAGCGCTGCGAGCTATTGCTGGTTTAGAGCAGCCGCATCAAGGCATCGTTAAGCTAAATGGAAAGACCTTAACCAATATCGAAGACCGTAAGGTTAATGTGCAAATTGTGCCGGCCAAACGGGGCATGGGTATGGTATTTCAGGACTATGCGCTTTTTACACATTTAACCGTCAGTGAAAATATCGGCTTTGGTCTGCATCGCTGGAATAAAGCGGATAGGGCAGCGCGTATCAAAGAAGTGTTGGCGTTAGTTGAGTTAACCGAACATGCCGATAAGCGGATTAATGAGTTGTCAGGCGGACAGCAGCAGCGTATAGCTTTGGCAAGAGCATTAGCACCAAAGCCTGAGTTACTATTGCTTGATGAGCCGTTCTCTAACTTAGATATGATGCTGCGTGAGTCATTAGCCAGCAAAGTGCGTGACATTCTAAAGCAAACCAATACCACTGCGATTTTGGTGACTCACGATCAGCACGAAGCCTTTGCCATAGCTGACAAAATTGGAGTGATGCACAAAGGCAAGCTTGCGCAGTGGGCGACACCGGATGAACTGTATCATGAGCCGAATAGCCCGTTTATTGCGGAGTTTGTCGGTGAAGGTGCGATGATAGATGGAATAATTGAACACGGTATTATCAAAACCGCATTGGGTGATATTAAGCGAGAGGCGGAGCCAATTCATGCAGAAGATGTGGGTACGGTTGCAGCACCGCAACAAGCGTTTACGCAAGGTGAGGCCTGTGATTACGACTTTCCTAATGGAACCAAGATTAAAGTCTTGATTCGTCCAGATGACATCGTTCATGATGATGCCAGTGCGCAGCAGGCCATAGTGGTTGGGCGGGTATTTCGAGGTGCTAACTTTTTATATCGTCTGCGTCTGTCAAACGGCGAGGAAGTATTATCGTTAATATCAAGCCATCACGATCACCCAGTCGGTTCTTCTATCGGCTTTCGTGCTGTGATGGGGCATGTGGTGCTGTTCCAAGGCGAAGGCGTTGATGTCACCACATGGCACCGTATCTAGCTTCCCATTCCTAAGTTTAATCAATTGATGGGTCGCGACCTGCCAGCACGTGCAAGTAGCGGCCTAGCCACTTATAAGGCGCTTGATTTGAATAGCGCACTTCCATTTCAACCACCGCTTCTGGATTGGTATGGCCGCCACGCTTGAGCGGACTGTAATCATGAAACACGCGTAAGCCACTAACCGACGCTATTTCAAACCCTTGCTTGCTAAGCCAACCTTCTACCTCTTCAAAACTGACCGGATTATTAGGGGTCAGGCTTTTGTTGTTGTCTGATTTAAAGTCTGGGTTATTAAGCAAATTAAAATTTCCCATAATCAGGTTACGATAAACAAAGCTTGCTGGATTATAAAAGCACAGCGATAACACACCATGAGGGGCAAGCCATTTATCAAAAAATGGCATGATTTCACTGGGCTGACCCAACCACTCAAGTAGAGCATGACACAAAATCAAATCATAACCATCTGCTGCTTTTTCACCAACATTTAAGGTATCACCAAGCACTTCTTCAAATTGCTGATAAGGACATACCAACCAATAGATATCATCGGCCACACCTTGCTGCTCAGCGCTTTTTTTGGCTTCAACCAGCATATTGTGTGAGATGTCGTTAATCGTCACCTGATGACCTTCGCAAGCCAGTCCAATGGAAAGCTGTGCTAAGCCTGCGCCCACATCCAAGATACGTAACGGACGCTGTAATTGCGCCGATAGCTTAGCGACCACCTCAGACAAATCTCGCTTTAGTACCGCCAAGCGAATCTCTCCTTTTAATCCGCCATATACCTTTTTGACAAAATGCTCGGCAATGGGGTCAAAGTTACGGTCTTCTGAAGTTGTCATAAGCGTTAGGTGTCCGAATAAAGTTAAGGCAAACGAGAGTATAAATAATAGACTGCATCATGGTAGAGAATGCGACTTATTGTAAGCGCAAAGCGGTAGATTGCAACCCAGTTCATCTGATTTGAAGCGGTAATTTTTGATTTGATTTTAATTTGGTTGTCGCCGGCTAATATTCCGGTACATTTTGCGGTCAATAGCAGTAAAAGCACCCGTTTGAGCGTAATTTATGCTAAAATATGGCAGTTATTTTTTAGTATAAAATTTTAAAAATAGTTTGCAGAATTCCTAGTTTGATCGCTTATTTATAATAAAGTCAATCAAGGGGCAACTGCCAACATGGAGATGTATGTATGAGTGATTCGGTCAGTCCTATTGCTATCGTCGATGAGATGAAGCAGTCCTACCTTGATTATGCGATGAGCGTTATTGTATCTCGAGCGCTACCGGATGTGCGTGACGGGCTGAAACCTGTGCATCGTCGTATCATGTATGCCATGCATCAGTTGTCAAATGATTACAATAAGCCATATAAAAAGTCTGCTCGTGTGGTCGGTGATGTGATCGGTAAATATCACCCACATGGTGATACCGCGGTTTATGATGCCATCGTTCGTATGGCGCAGGACTTTAGTCTTCGTTATCCAATGGTCGATGGTCAGGGTAATTTTGGTTCTATCGATGATGACCCAGCAGCTGCGATGCGTTATACCGAAGTACGTATGACTAAACTTACGCATCAAATGCTTGCTGACCTTGATAAGGACACGGTCGATTGGGAAGACAACTACGATGGCTCAGAGCGTATGCCAAGCGTACTGCCTGCGCGTATTCCTAATCTACTGGTTAACGGTGCCACCGGTATTGCGGTAGGTATGGCGACCAATATGGCGCCGCATAACCTGACCGAAGTGTTGGATGCGTGTCTGGCTTATGCCGATAACTCGAATATCTCTAGCGAAGAGCTAACCAATTATATCTCAGGTCCTGATTTCCCAACCGGCGGTATTATCTATGGCCGCTCAGGTATTGTTGATGCTTATCGCACTGGTAAAGGTCGCTTGCATATCCGTGGTCGTTATCATATTGAGCCAATGAGTGATACGGGTGTTAACCGTGACCGTGAACGTATTGTTTTCACTGAGATTCCTTATCAGTCTAACAAAGCCAAGCTGATTGAGCGTATTGCAGAATTAGTACGTGATAAGAAAATTGAAGGTATTTCTGAGATTCGTGATGAGTCTGATAAAGACGGTATGCGTATCGCGATTGACCTGCGCCGCGGTGAAGTGGCAGAGGTTATTGTTAATAACCTGTTCTTGCAAACGCCACTAGAATCAAGCTTTAGCATTAACATGGTTGCCCTAGATAATGGTCAGCCAAAATTGATGACCCTACGTCAATTAATCGCCGCGTTCGTGCGTCACCGTCAAGAAGTGGTGACTCGCCGTACGATTTTTGAATTAAATAAAGCCAAAGCGCGTGGTCATTTATTAGAGGGCTTAACCGTTGCTCTAGCAAATATTGACGATATTATTGCAACTATTAAAGAGTCAGCGAACCGCGGTGAAGCGCGTGAGAAGCTGCTTGAGACGACTTGGGACTCGGGCACGGTTGTGGCTATGCTACAAGCCGCTGGCCGTGGCACCCTTGCTGCCGGTGACCTGCGTTCTGTTCGTCCTGAATACATTGAAGGCGAAGACCTTAAAAATCCGTTTGGCCTAATTGATAATGGCAATAACTACCGCTTATCTCTTGAGCAAGTGAATGCAATCTTAGAGATGCAGCTGCATCGTCTAACTGGTCTTGAGCAAGACAAACTGACCGAAGAATACCAAGATTTACTGCGTCAAATTGCAGAACTTGAATCTATCTTAGCTGACTTTGATAAACTGATGATGGTTATCAAAAATGAGCTGATTGAAATCCGTGATAACTTCGGCGATGAGCGTCGTACCGACATCGTTGATTCACGTATTGACTTTAGCCGTGAAGATTTGATTCCAGAGCAGACCGTTGTATTAACCGTATCGCGCACTGGTTATGCAAAGACTCAACCGATTGGCGATTATGTTGCTCAAAAACGTGGTGGTAAAGGCAAATCTGCTACCGCAATGAAAGAGGACGACGTGATTGATCATCTGGTTGTGACCTCAACGCACGCCACTGTGCTGTGTTTTACTGATAATGGCCGTGTGTTTAGCCTACGTGGTTTTGAAGTGCCGATTGCCAGCCGTGGTGCTCGTGGTCGTCCGCTAGTGAATATCATTGGTCTAGAGCCAGATGAGATTGTGACAACCATCTTGCCAATTCCAAATCTTTCGGAAGAGATTGATAGCCGTTTTGTGTTCTTTGCTACGGCAAATGGTACGGTTAAACGTGTTCAATTATCTCAATTTGCCAATATTCGCTCGAATGGTCTGATTGCTATCGGTCTAGAAGAGGGTGATAAACTGGTGTCAACGCGTATCACTAATGGTAGCCAAGAAGTGATGCTGTTTGCTTCAAGCGGTAAAGCGATTCGTTTTGATGAAAATGATGCCCGTGTGATGGGTCGTACTGCTAAAGGTGTTCGCGGTATGCGTATTGCAAAAGATGAGCTGATTAAATCGCTTGTTGTGATTGAGGATGACGTTAAAGAGATCTTAATTGCTTGTGAAAATGGATATGGTAAGCGTACGCCAGTTGAAGAGTTTAACGCTCAAAACCGTGGCGGCGGTGGTGTAATAGCCATTAAGACCAGTGAGCGTAACGGTGCATTAGTACGTGCTACTAAGGTTCAGCCTGAAGATGACATTATCTTAATCTCAAACAAAGGTACCTTGGTTCGTACACCGGTTGCTCAGGTAGCGACGTCAGGTCGTAATACTCAAGGTGTGACTTTAATTCGATTGGCCAGTGACGAAGCGCTTGTCGCCATGGCGCGTGTTGAAGACACTGGCGAGGAAGACGAGCTTGCAAAAGCATTAATCGAAGATGGCGTTCTACAAAGCGACACTTTCGACGGTGATGTTGTCGACAGCAATGTTGAAGCAGGACTTGCTGATAGCATTGGCGATGGCAGCGTTGATGAAGCACTAAACATAAATACGCCATCTGGTGACGTGAATAATACAGAGAATGATGAATAATCTTATTACACTATCGGTTATTGTTTAGCCCAAGTTAGTGGAAATGGAAGGTAAATGCCGACAATGGGTTGTCGGCATTTTTTATTAAACAAATAAGGAGTGGTATGTCAAATCTTCATTTGCACCATCTAGAGAATTCACGTTCATTTCGAATTTTATGGCTTTTAGAAGAGCTTGGTATTGAGTATCAGCTCACTAAGTATGAACGTACAAAGTCGTTTTTAGCACCTAAAAGTCTAGAGGCAGTTCATCCTTCTGGTAAAGCGCCTATTTTAGAAGTGAAGGGTATAGACCCTCAGAATCCAGAAGAAACGAAGCCTCTAATTGAGTCCGGTTATATCATTGATTATTTGATGGCCAAATACGATACCGAATATAAACTGCATCCTAAAGTTGATGCTGATGATTCTGCATGGCGCGATTATGATTTTTGGATGCACTATGCTGAAGCGTCTGCAATGCCGCCGCTAGTGATGCGTCTGGTATTCACAAAGGTGGTAGAGCGTTCACCTAAGCTAATTCGTCCAATCGCTAAAGGTATTCGCAAGCAAGTCGAAGCGTCTATGATTAGCAGAAATATCAGCAAAACCTTGGATTTGGTTGAATGCGAGTTGTCTTCTGGTCAGTGGTTTGCTGGTGAAGAGTTTAGCGCAGCTGATATTCAAATGGCGTTCTTCATTGAAGCGGCTAATGCCGGTCATAGCTTAGATAGCGTACGTTATACCAATACCTTAAATTGGTTAAAACGTTGTAAGGCGCGTGAAGCTTATCAAACTGCCGTCGCCAAAGGAGGCAAGCTTGAGTTCTAAGAACAATATAGATCAAAAGGATATTCAAAAGCCTGAGGTTTTAAAGTCTTGGAAGATTAAGCTGTTTGTTTTGCTCCTTTGCATAGTAAGCTTTTTCGCTGGATGGCAAGCGAGTCGCTCGCATTTGGTAAAAGAATGCCGTCTGGCAGGCGCTCAAGTCGTGATGCAAAATGATACGATGTTTTGTCAATTGCCTTAGCTTTGCAATTAGGGTCTGTTGAACATTCAAATATTAGGACTGCTGATAGCTAAAATTGTTCCAAACTAGGTGTAAACCGACGATAATGTCTAGACCTTAGCTAGGTTTATAACAACGTTTGGGGCAATTTTAGCAACAGCCCTGCGGGGCAGGGCTGTTTTTTGTCAATATATTGCGAAATTTTTTAACTTAGAATGACTAAGCGTCAAAAATTTCCCTGCATATTGCCTAAAAAACAGCCTCCGCCAGTTCCACATTTGAATATTCAACAGACCCTTATAAAATTTAAATTAAGCCCGTGTTTCTTTTAATAGAAATGCGGGCTTTTTTATGGCAAATCAGAAGGGTGCTCTAAATTTTCTTGAAATAGTAATCAGCGGTGCCTATATAATTACGCAATAGTCACATAAAAACTTGACATAACAATAAATTCTTGAAACTAACTTGAAAAAAGAGTCGATAGGCTGCATATATATAACAGAATAAAGCAAAGCCAAGTAATAAGCGGTGTATAGTATTTAGTCAGTTACTGGCCTATTTACTCATTGATTTGCTAGATGGCTATTTAAAATAACTGCTTGAACATTGCTTTAGTACGCATATAAAAACAATATTAACAATTAAAAGGATACTCCATGAGATTTGATAAATTTACCCAAAAACTACAGGCCGCTTTGCAACAAGCGCAAAGCTTAGCACTCGGCCGAGACCATACTAGCATTAGCCCAGTGCATATTATGGCCGCTTTGCTAGAAGACGAGTCTAATATCTCGGTCTGTCAGCAAGCAGGTGCCAGTATTCCTGCGCTAAAAAATGGTGTTGCAAAAGCACTGGATAATCAAGCGACGATTTCGACACCCACTGGCGAGGTTAATTTAAATCCAGATGCGGTTAAAGTGCTAAACCTAGCTGATCGCCAAGCACAGAAAGCTGGTGATGATTATATTGCCACTGAATGGGTATTGCAGATTATAGCCGAGCAGGGTGATACCAAAAAGATATTTGAACAAGCGGGTGTAACCGCTGCTAAATTAAAAGCAGTGATCGAGCACCTTCGCGGGGAGCAAACTGTGGACAGTCAAAATGCAGAAGACCAACGTGATGCGTTAAACAAATACACCATCAACTTAACGGAGCGAGCGGAGTCAGGTAAGCTTGATCCAGTCATTGGCCGTGACGAAGAGATTCGCCGCACCATTCAGGTATTGTCACGCCGCACTAAGAATAACCCAGTATTAATCGGTGAACCAGGTGTGGGTAAAACAGCCATTGTTGAAGGTCTGGCACAAAAAATCGTTAACGGCGATGTACCAGAGGGCCTACGCCGTAAAGAAGTGCTATCATTAGACTTAGGTTCATTAATCGCTGGTGCTAAGTACCGCGGTGAGTTTGAGGAGCGTCTAAAAGGCGTGCTCAATGATCTTGCCAAGCAAGAAGGTAATGTCATCTTATTTATTGATGAGCTGCACACTATGGTTGGTGCTGGTAAAAGCGACGGTGCGATGGATGCCGGTAACATGCTAAAGCCTGCTCTAGCACGCGGTGAGTTACACTGTGTGGGTGCGACCACGCTTGATGAATATCGCCAATATATTGAAAAAGATGCGGCACTTGAGCGTCGTTTCCAAAAAGTATTGGTTGATGAGCCAAGCGTTGAAGATACCATTGCTATCTTACGCGGTTTAAAAGAGCGTTATGAGCTGCACCACGGTGTCGATATTCAAGACAGTGCGATTATCGCTGCAGCCCGTATGAGTCATCGTTATATTACTGACCGTAAGCTGCCAGATAAAGCCATTGACTTGATTGATGAAGCGGCCAGCCGTTTACGTATGGAAATGGACAGCAAGCCTGAAGCATTGGGCAAATTAGATAGCCGTTTGATTCAGCTAAAAATGCAGCGTGAAGTGTTGAAGAATGAAGAAGACGCAGGTGCGCAGGCTGAGCGTAAAGTGCTTGATGAGCAAATTGAAGAGCTTGAAAAAGAATATGCCGACTTAAACGAAATCTGGCAAGCTGAGAAAGCCCTAGTAAAAGGCAGTCAGCAGCTTAAAGACGAGCTTGATAAAGCACGCATCGCGTATGACAAAGCCAGCCGTGAAGGCGATTATGAGACCATGAGTAAGCTGCAGTATGAGACCATTCCGCAGTTAGAAAAACGCATTACTGAGTCTGACCTTGCTGAACAAAAAGAGCAAACAGGTGAGGGTGATGGTATTAAGCTGCTACGTAACAAAGTAACAGACAATGAAATCGCAGAAGTGGTGGCGGCTGCAACGGGCATCCCTGTGAGCAAAATGCTACAAGGTGAACGTGAAAAAATGATCGCCATGGAAGAGAAGCTACATGAGCGTGTCATTGGTCAAGATGAAGCGGTGCTTTCGGTTGCTAACGCTGTACGTCGTAGCCGTGCTGGTCTGTCAGATCCAAATCGTCCATCTGGTTCGTTCCTATTCTTAGGTCCAACGGGTGTCGGTAAAACAGAGTTGACCAAATCATTGGCTAACTTCCTGTTTGATTCTGAGGATGCCATGGTACGTATCGACATGAGTGAATTCATGGAGAAACACAGCGTCAGCCGCTTAGTAGGCGCACCTCCAGGTTATGTCGGTTATGAAGAAGGCGGTGTGTTAACCGAAGCCGTACGCCGTAAGCCATATAGCGTCATCTTATTTGATGAGGTAGAAAAAGCGCATCCAGATGTGTTTAATATTCTACTTCAGGTATTGGATGATGGACGCTTGACAGACTCTCAGGGCCGAGTAGTGGACTTCAAAAATACGGTTATTATCATGACCAGTAACTTGGGTTCACACAAAATCCAAGAGATGGCCGGTGATGATTACGAAGAAATAAAAGCCTCAGTTATGGAGTCGGTTGGTCAACATTTCCGTCCAGAGTTTGTGAACCGTATTGATGAGATTGTGGTATTCCATCCACTTGGTATGGCACAAATGGCCGGTATTGCAGATATCCAACTTGACCGCTTACGTGATCGCTTAAAAGAGCGTGAAATGGATATCAAATTATCGCCAGATGCGATGAACATGCTCGTTGCTGTGGGTTATGATCCTGTTTACGGTGCGCGTCCTCTAAAACGTGCTATCCAGCAGCAAATTGAGAACCCATTATCACTGAAATTATTATCTGGTGAGTTTGTTGCCGGTGATACTATTAAAGTCGATGTTGATGAAGAGGATAATCTAGTATTTACTAAGTAAATTGCACTAAGTAAATAACATAGAAATCTACTTTATTAAAGCATAACTTTAGATAGTCGTTAAAGTTTGAAAACTTAAAAAGCCTAGCTATTATTAGCTAGGCTTTTTTATTATTAATGTCCCGTCCTAAAATAAGTTTACGAAAAGGAAGCTTATAAATGGACAAAGCAGAAAGATCAAGGATTAAACGAACACAGAAAGATTACACACTCGGCTTTAAATTAGCTATTGTAGAGCAAGTAGAAAAAGGCGACATGACCTACAAACAAGCCCAAAAGCACTATGGCATACAAGGACGTAGTACCGTCCT